>JAGQSI010000299.1 GCA_020439605.1 Acidimicrobiales bacterium
CCTCGCAACTGTGATCGGCCCGCTGAATCGGCCAGAGTCCTCTGTAGGCTCAACCCATGGACCACGTTGAGCGTCCCTCTCCAGATGACCTTCACCAGATGCTGAGAGGGGTCATAGACCCCGAACTTGGTAGTGACATCGTTGAGCTTGGAATGGCGCGCGGTGTCCAACTCGATGATGAGGGGACCGCCACCGTCACCATTGCGCTCACCACGTCAGGGTGTCCGCTTCGTGCCCAGATTCAGCGTGACATCAAGTCGCGCATCGGTTCTGTACCGGGGGTCAACGCCGTCAAGATCGAGTGGACCGAGATGACCCAGGCCGAAAAGTCGCGGGCCATGGAACGGGCACGGTTCAACGTGTCTCAACGTCCAGAACAAATTTCAGTTGCTCCAACCACCAAGGTCGTGTTGATTGCCTCCGGTAAGGGGGGCGTGGGTAAATCCTCCGTGACTGCCAACCTGGCTGCCGCTTTGGCCATGCGTGGACTCAATGTTGGTGTGCTCGATGCAGACGTCTGGGGCTTTTCAATACCGCGGATGCTGGGCTTAGAGGGTCGTCTTGGCGGCCGCCTAGATGGCGAACGCAAGATGATGATCCCACTGGAGCGCGAGATCGGTACGGGCTTGGTGCGAGTTGTGTCGATGGGTTTGCTGGTCGAGGACGAGAAGACCGCCCTCATGTGGCGCGGTCTGATGCTCAACCGTGGTGTCCAACACTTCTTGCAGGACGTGGATTGGGGCGACGATCTCGACTACTTGTTGGTGGACATGCCTCCGGGAACTGGCGATGTTCAGATGGGTGTCGCCAAGCTGGTGCCTCGAGCCGAGGTCATCGTGGTTACTACCCCTGCGGTCGCGGCTCAGAAGGTCGCCACCAGAGCGGTTTCGATGTCACGCAAGAGCTTCCTGCGAGTAGCCGGCGTCGTTGAGAACATGAGCACGTTCACATGCGGCCACGGCGAGTCATATGCACTGTTTGGTTCTGGAGGTGGCGCTGCGCTCGCCGAAGACGCCGGGGCACCGCTGCTGGGCCAGATCCCGATCGAGCCACTGGTATCTGCTGGCGGCGATGCCGGAGAACCTGAGGTGCTCGGCGATTCTCCAGCAGCCCAAGCGTTCAGAGATCTTGCGGAGCGCATCGTGTCCGAAGCCATCCCGCCCGCAGAGCTAGCTGGTTGCTCGGCTCGCACCATGATCAATGCGCTCTTGGTTGCCAAGGCAAAAGCAGACGCCGAAGCGAAGGCAGACGCCGAAGCATTGGCCCAGACTGAACTGGCGGCAGAGGCTTAGGCGAGGCTCGCTCAGGGTTGGCCGAGGGCTCGTCTAGGCGCTCGCTGAGCGAACCCATCGAGGGCTGCGAAAACTTCGTTGGCAGCCCACTTTCGGTTCCGATAATTGCCGCTGACCTTGGTGAGCACCCCAGCTTCGACGAGACGCTCGATCGCGCCATTCGCGGTTGGAGCAGACACGTCAAGTGCCGCTTGGAGGGTGGGGCTGTCGACGACGGGGTAGCGCACAAGCCGTTCAGCCAACCTCCAAGCAGCCGCGTGGCGGCGGGCCCCTATACGGTCCTCCCAGTCGGCTTGGATGGTTCTGAGATCTACGACAAGTTGGCGAGCATTGCCCAAAGCAAGAAACGTGGCATTAGCCATCAGTTCGACTATGGCGGCTGGCCGGCCACAGCGGTAGGCGGTTAGCGAGTCAAAGTATGCACCAGTGTCGCTGAGTAGTCCCGCCGAGGTCGGGACCGTGACGTTGCGGGTCAGTCCTTTGGACCGTAGGAGAGCGTGGACAAGTGACCGGCCTGTGCGGCCGTTGCCATCGGGGAACGGGTGAATCGTCTCAAACTGGGCGTGAGCAATCGCCGCCTGTGCGAACGCTGGCAGGTCTTCTCGAGCCATGAACTCAACGAGGTCGGCCATGGCCGCGGGGACCCGGTCGTGGTGCGGCGCGATGTACTCGGCGCCATGGGGTCCGAAGTTGGATCCTCGAATCCAGACCTGCTCCTGACGCCAGCGACCAGTCCACTCAGGGTGCGACCCTCCGATTAGAGCGGCCTGCATGTCGATGAGCGCCTCTTCATCAAGACGGTCCGACAAGGCTATGGCTGCCTCTATAGCTCTGGTGTTGGCGACGATGAGCGTGGCGTTGGGTTCTGTTTGGTCCCCCATCTCGGCCAGGGCGATCGCCTTCGCGGAAGCGGTGAGTTGCTCTATACGTGAGGAAGCAGCGGATTCGGAACGCAGGATTAGCGCGGAGAATGGTGCGAGTTCGGAGCCCATCTCAGCGTCAAAGCGGGCTATCTCGGCCGATGCTTCCTCAGCCAGAGCAGCGGTGTCATCGCCAAGGCCTAAGTCATCGATGGACGCTATGGCCGGAGAGACTGCAGCAAGGTAGGGGCCAGTGTGCTCACGGCGACGGCTGCGCGGAACCAACGACGTTTCACTCGGAACCCATGAGCGTTCTTCGTAGGAGACAGCTGACCAGGTTCCATGGTTGGGAGAATGCACCACGCCTTTAGGCTCCTGTTCTTGGTTCACTACGAGAGGATCTTAGTAAAGGTTTTGGACAGATCCTTTACTAATACTGCCTATTGTCGGGTTGGAGAAGGGGTCGACGAGGGCCAGCTCAGCGCATTCTGAGGTTGCGCAACCCCTCAGGTAACTGGC
>JAGQSI010000300.1 GCA_020439605.1 Acidimicrobiales bacterium
CCAAGAACACCGAGGCGAAGGAGAAGCCATCCGAGCCGCTCGCCGAGACGGCCTCACCCGAGCCCGCGCCGCACGCATCGCCTACCATCGCACCAACCGAACCCGAGGACCCGCCGATGCGGACTGAAACCCCCGGGAACAGCGACATCAAGTCAGACACAGGTCACTAGGGTCTGGGCCACCATGGCCCGCCGGTTCCCGCATCGATCAACAGCAGCCGTTACTCCCTTGGTGGCGCCGTGAAGGTCGCGGTGCTGTCGGTCAGTTGGCCGATGGAGACGTTCATCGAACGGCTCCTTGTCGGCTTGTCAACCCGCGGGCTAGAGGTGTCGATCGTTTCCCAGGGACGCCCACCCACGGAATGGCTCCGCCGCCACAAGATCGAGTGGACCTTTGGGCCAGGGAATGTCACTCCCCGAGCTCTCACCCGTCACGCGCACCGCAACGGACTTGGACCAGCGATGGGCACGATCCGTGCGGAGCTAGAGGCACATACACACCTTCATCGTGACTCCTCGGTCGCTGTCAGGCCCGACGTCATTTATGTTCCATGGATCAATACACTCACTGACCAACCCTCGTTGATCGCTGGCGATACGCCGGTTGTGACCTCGTGTCGTGGACGCCAGATCAGTATCACCCCTTGGTCACCGCTCCACCGGGTACACCGCGACGCCCTACCCCTGGTCTTTAGCCAAGTCACGTTAGTTCATTGCGTCTCCGAGGCAATCCGTGACGAGGCCCGCGCCCTCGGGATGGACCTTGCCAAGGCTCGGGTAATAACCCCCGCTGTCGACCCCGATATCTTCACACCACGAACCGGGGCTGCCGTCGGGGAAAGCCCGCTGAAAGCGATCGCAGTTGGGACCCTCGTCTGGCGAAAGAACTATGAGCACGCTCTAGTCGCATTGCGGAAAGTGCGTGATCGTGGGGTTGATCTCCACCTCGACCTTGTTGGCGATGGCCCCGATCGTCAACACCTCACCTACGTTGTGCAAGACCTCGGGCTACAAGACCACGTGCAGCTCCTGGGCCGATTGCCGGCGGGCGACGTGGCCAGGCACGTACAAGCCGCCGACGTCTTCATCCACACCAGTTCGTCTGAGGGTATTTCCAATGCTGTACTCGAAGCAATGGCCACCGGTCTGCCCGTGGTGACCACCGATTCAGGTGGAATGAGCGAGGCCGTCCGTCATGGCATCGACGGCATCGTCGTGGGCTTGCGTGACGCCGACGCCACCGCCGACGCACTCGTTGACCTTGCTAGCGACCCGGCTAGGCGCAGCCAGATGGGATCATCCGGGCGTTCCCGTGTGCTGGATCGATTTCGACTCGATCAACAACTCGATGCGTTCGTTGACATGTTCCATGAGGCGGTGGGCCGTTGAAGGTCGCGCTTGTGGTGCCCCGGTTTCCAGTCCTTTCTGAGACGTTCATCGTAAACAAGGCGGTGGGCTTGTCGGACCGGGGCGTTGACCTGCACGTCGTCTGTCAGCGTTCTGAAGCCACGGAGTGGGAGCGTTTCGAACCCGACCACCCGGTGCACAATCTTCGCCGACGGGTACACGTCGCTCCCGCGTTATCACCAAGCTGGCGTTCCTTGTACCGAGCAGTTCCGTACTTGCGAGGCCTGCGACTGGCCGCCAAATCCCGCTGCCCCAAGGCATCCCGTTCCGCTGCGGGCGAAGCTGCCCCAACCCTCCAATCGAAGAAGCAGAGGGTCGCCGACCTCCCATTGGAGTTGGCGCTAATGGGGTTGGCGCCCGACGTAGTGCACTTCGAGTTCGGAAGCCTCGCTCGCTCCCGAATGACGCTGCCCCACCGGGCCGGCGCTGCTGCCACGGTGTCGTTTCGAGGCTTCGACATGAGCTACGTCGGCCTCGAAGACCCGGAGTACTACCGCGCGATCTGGGATCACGCCGACGGAATCCACGTTCTGAGCGACCATCTCTGGGAGCGGTCAATTGAGCGCGGAGCCACGCCGGACCTACCACATACCAAGATCCCACCTGCCGTCGACACAACCCATATCCCTGTTCGCACAGCACGCCCCGGCGTAATAGGGACCCCCGACATGCCACTCCGCTTGGTCTCGGTCGGTCGCCTCCACTGGACGAAGGGATACGAGTATGCACTTGAGGCCGTCGCCAAACTGCGGTCCAGGGGTCTACACGTCCAATACAAGATCATCGGCGACGGAGATCTCCACGAGGCCAGCCACTTCTGGCGCCACCAGCTGGGGCTTGATGATCATGCTGAGTTCCTCGGTGCCATCGCCCACCATGAGGTAGCAAACCACTACGAATGGGCTGATCTATTACTCCACGCAGCCACTACTGAGGGTTTCTGCAATGCCGTGTTAGAGGCCCAAGCCCATGGCGTCCCGGTGGTGACATCGGATGCCGGCGGTCTCGCCGAGAACGTGGAAGACGGTGTGACCGGCCTAGTTGTTCCGCGGCGGGATTCAACGGCGCTCGCAAACGCCCTCCAGCGCTTGGCGAACGATGAGGCCCAGCGTCTGACGATGAGCACCGCAGGACCGCTACGCGTGGAGACTCATTTCAGCCTCAAAGACCAACTAGATGCGTGGGAGAACTTCTTTGCAGAGGCCAAGACAACCTACATACACCGATACAGTAGCTCAGGCAGGTTGTCAACGCAATGGCAA
>JAGQSI010000301.1 GCA_020439605.1 Acidimicrobiales bacterium
TGCGAGCCTGATCTGCGATTGCACGGGTTATGGCTTGGCGAATCCACCAGGTTGCATAGGTGGAGAACTTGAAACCCTTTGAGTGGTCAAATTTCTCCACTGCACGCATGAGCCCGAGGTTTCCCTCCTGGATCAGATCGAGAAGGTGAAGGCCACGGCCCAAGTAGCGCTTGGCGATGGACACCACGAGGCGCAGGTTGGCCTGAACCAGATCTGACTTGGCCCGCTCTCCGTCGCTGGCTGTGCGTTGGAGCTTGCGGCGATCCTCAAAGCTGAGTTCGTCGATCTGGCCGGCAGCTTCGAGATCCGCGAGACGATCTGCAGCTTGGCTTCCCGCCTCGATGCGCTTGGCAATAGCTACTTCCTGTGGAGCTGTCAGCAGGGGGACCCGCCCAATCTCCTTGAGATAGACCCGCACGGAATCGGCGCTTGCCCCTGTCGTTTTGTCTGCACCCTTACGGGGAGGTTTCACCAACTGCAGCCGCGGGCGCCGCGGTGAATCCTCGTCTTCGGCTACGAGGTCGATACCGCCGAGTGGATCTGCAAGAACCTCTGCGATGCGAGCAGCCGAACTGTCGTCTATCTCAAGGTCTGGATCGTCCGGATCCAAGGCGAGCTCGATCTCGTCGTCGATGCGGATCCCATGGCCATCGAGCAACTGGCGAATCGAAGCCACTTCGGCCTCGAAACGATCTATGTCCACGTCTACAACTTCGAGGATCTGAGCTTGGGTGACCGTGAACGATCCATCTGCTTTGGCTCTTTTGACCAACTCAGTCCAAGCAGTTGGTTCTGAGAGTGGATGAGCTACCGAATCATTCATGGGTCACCTCCCTCCATTGGGCTAACCACGCTAGCAATTCACCCTCGGTCGCGACATCTGCGGGATCTTCTGGGCGAGCTGTCTCCAGGGCCTCGATGGCCAATCGAAGCCGGCTTACAGCCTCACTCCACGCAGCAACATCGGCGGCGAGCGAATGATCACCCTTGATCTCGTCGAGGGTCCGTAACGCCAGATCTCGCAACAACAACCGACGGATGTCAGCAGGGGTTGCATCGGTTGATTCCACAGCCAGCCGAGACAAGAGCTCTGCCACGAGCGGATCCGCGGCTTGGGTGGCGCCAATCAGGTCCCCATTGAACTCTCGAAGGGTGACGAATGCCGAACGGTTTCGGGGATCATCGAACAGCACCGGTTCCAACAAGGGCAGGACCTCTTGTGGGTCTGCGATGGCGAGACGCAATGCGTTGGTTTCGGGGGTTTCAACTCGTTGAGGGCGAGTGCGCTGGGACTGAACTCGAACCCGGGGTCGAGACCTTCCCGAGCGCAGTGCTGTTCGTAGATGATCAGGCTCTAGGCGGCATCGCCCGGCAATGGTCATCACATATTGATCGCGCACGAACTCGTTGGGGTGCTCGGCCACTGCAACGAGAGCTGCCTCGGCGCCACGCCCTCGACCTTCTGGGGTGAAGAGATCTGCTGCGTTGAGGATCCGATCCACTCGAAATCCGAGGAATGGTTGAGCGTTGGCTATCGAAGCACGCAAAGCATCGGGTTGGGATCGGGCCAGATCTGCGGGATCTGCACCAGATGGCAGAACCGCTACCGCCACTTCCACCTCATGTTTTTGTTCCCATTCGTAGACCCGCTCCGCAGCTGCTTGGCCTGCAGCATCGGGGTCAAATGCCAGCACAAGCTTCGGGGCGAAACGTTGCAGGATGCGCACATGCTCATCTGTGAGCGCGGTACCGCATGTGGCAACCGCTCGGGCCAAACCCACAGAGGCGAAACCAATCACATCTGTGTAGCCCTCGCAGATGATGATCTCGTTGGAGCGAACCGCTTCATCCTTCGCCCAGTTCAGGCCGTAGAGGACCTTGCTCTTGCTGTAGAGAGCGGTCTCCGGGGAGTTCTGATACTTGGGTGGTCGCCCACCGGGTAACTGTCGGCCACCAAAACCGATTGGATCGCCTTGGGAGTCAAAGATCGGAAACAGCACTCGCGCCCGAAAGAAGTCATTGGTGCCACCGTGCTTGTTCTCCCGACCAAGTCCAGCGTCCTTGAGAACCTTGGCGTTGAACGGGAGGGCCTTGACCAACTGGTCCCAGTCATCTGGGGCCCAACCAATCTTGTAATGGCGCACCATGTCCCCGTCGAAGCCACGCTCTCGTAGGTAGTGACGCGCTGCTCCTGAGTCCCCGCCAGACAACAGGCGTTCGTGATACCAGTCGACAGCAGCAGCCATGGCTTCACGAAGCTTGCCTCTCGCTTCGCGTCTGTCTCCCTCGTTGCGATCCGTGTATCGCAGGGCAATACCGGCCTTGGATGCCAGAAACTCCACTGCCGCTTGAAAGTCGAGGTGGTCTATTTCCCGTACGAACGTGATGACATCCCCGCGGGCCTGACAGCCGAAGCAGTAGTAGACGCCTTTGTCCTGGTTCACCGAAAACGAGGGTGACTTCTCGCCATGGAACGGGCAGAGTCCACTCCAGTTGCCCCCGGTCTTTTTCAACTGGGTATGTGCAGAGACAACAGCAACGATGTCCGAGGATTCACGAACCCTTTGGATGTCCTCGTCAACGATGCCCATTGGTGAGGACGGTACCAGCGTTATTGGCCGTTGGTTTCAGAC
>JAGQSI010000302.1 GCA_020439605.1 Acidimicrobiales bacterium
AAAAGCGGCAACACCAATGCCGTCAACAAAGGCCTGACGAGCAGCAGTGCTAATGGCTTCACCAATGGACCCTCCAACCCTCTCCGAAACATAGAGGGCACCCGACAGTCCGCTGTCCACCAATGCTCTGGCCTGTTCCGGCATCGGCTCGATCATCGGAGCGAGCTTCGAGGAATATCGCGAGGTAACCAAGGAACCAAGCACTGCCACGCCCAAGGCTCCACCAAGCTCACGGGTCGTGTCGTTCATGGCAGAACCAACGCCGGCCTTACCAAGAGGAACAGACGACATGATCAGCGTGGTGAGCGGAGTCATGGTCAAGGCCATACCCATCGCCAAGGGAACCATCGAGCAATAGATCAGCCACAAAGGAGAGTCCACGTCGGCGAGTCCGAACACGCCTAGACCGATCGCCACGAAACCCAGCCCAACCGGAACCACGCGATGGGCCCCGAACTTTGCGACTGCGCGGGGAACCTGGGGCGCCATGAGCATCATGATGAACGCCATTGGCAGCTGCAACAGACCTGACTCCAGAGGCGAGTAGCCAAGCACCAGCTGGAAGTACTGGGCCACCAGGAAAAACGTGCCAAACATCGCGAAGAAGGTGAGGGTCATCCCGCCGGAAGCAATGCTGAAACGGCGATCTCTGAACAGATTCAGATCCAACATGGGGTAGCGAGCACGCAGCTCCCAGATTGCAAACAGTGCCAAGGCAACGGCTGCAAGGGCAAAGGTGCCCAGAGTCTGCGCTGACATCCAGCCCTTGTGAGGGCCTTCAATGATTGCGTAGACCAAAGCGGCCAAGCCCACGATGGACAATCCGGCCCCAACAAGATCGAGTGGCTGCTCTTCGGGGTCTTTCGACTTGGGCACCAAGAAGGCGCCGAGGCCAAGAGCGGCGAGGATCATCGGTACGTTCACCAAGAACACCGAACCCCAGTAGAAGTGCTCGAGCAGGAATCCCGAAGCCACCGGTCCGATCGCTGCACCGCCACCGGAGATACCGGCCCAGATGGCAATGGCTTTGGGACGTTCGTGAGCCGGAAACACGTTGGTGAGAATCGACAGGGTTGAGGGCATCACGAAAGCGGCGGCGAGTCCCATGATCGCCCGAGAGGTAATGATCATCGACGAAGTGTCGGCTGTTGAAGCCATGACGGTTCCGATGAGGAACACGACCAGACCTGCCTGCAGGGCACCTTTTCGGCCGTAGCGATCGCCGAGGGTTCCGGCGGTGAACAACAAGCCAGCAAAGACCAATGCGTAGGCGTCAACCATCCACTGCAATGAACTGGTTGAGGCCTGTAGCTCTTTGGCCAACGTGGGAATGGCCACGTTGAGGCTCGTATTACCAATGATGACGATCATCAAGCTCGTGCACAGCACCGCGAGGATTCCCCACCTGCGGTGATAGACCTCGGGATCTATCTCGTGATGAATATCGTTCAAGGTTCTAGTCCTGTCTGACCCGAGGTAACGAGAGTTTCGCTACGTTGCCGATTCATAACCGTCCTATTGTCTATCGTCACTTGTGCCGCTCAACAACTATTGATTTACTGTGACTTATGTCCTAATGGGTCGCTAAAGAGTTGAAAGATGGTCCATTTCGCTACGGTGGAGTCCCATGGCAAGACCTAGAAGCGAACAGGCACGGCGCGACGCCTTGAACGCGACCATCGATGCCTTGATCGATCTAGGCGTTGAAGGCCTGACGATCGAGGAGATCGCACAGCGCTCTGGGGTGGCCAAATCCACGCTCTATCGACACTTCGGCTCCAAAGAAGAACTGATGGCCGATGCAGTTCGAGGTTGCATCACTCAGCACCCAACCCCAGACACTGGCGACCTCGGCGACGACCTCAACATCTTGTTCAACAGCTACGAAGCCAGCGACGAACTCCATCACCTTGGCGAGCTCCTACCCATTCTCATCGACGCCGCCAACCGGGACCCGAGACTCCAAGAAGTGGTCCGCGATTTCCTCGAGGAGAGATCCAGGCCGATCAGGACCGTGCTTTGTCTCGCTCAGCTTCGAGGCGAGATCTCCCATGACCTTGACCTCGACACCGCGATAGCGATGATCGTTGGGCCGCTGTCTCACCGTCGGCTTGTGGAACGCAGAGAGATGACTCCTGAGTTCAAAGCAGTGGTTGTCAAAGGGGCCATCGCGGCCTTGCGTTCCACCGTGGGGAACTAGCAACTACTAGTGAGTCAGCAAATCGCGCCACCGCCGTGTAGCTCTCTCGACCAACAACTCAGGATCCCCGGTCCACAACTCGCCGGCGAGCAAGGGTGCTGTGATTGCGGAATCGAAGTGGAGCCGATCGGAATCGAACCGACGACATCTGCCTTGCAAAGGCAGCGCTCTACCAACTGAGCTACGGCCCCGAATTGGAACTTTCCACAAGGGAATTCCGGGAGATAGCAGGATAGGCGATAGCACCACTCAAAGCTGAACCCGAACAAGACGATCCCGCCCGATAGCGTCTCTGTCGTGGCTGAAGCTCCCGCGTTTGTCTCCCGGCTCGTCCGTTTACCGTTGCTAGATGCCGACGGTGATCCCGTTGGTCGCATCACCGATGTGGTCCTGGCCCCATCAGGTTCACGTCTTCGAGTTCTTGGGCTTG
>JAGQSI010000303.1 GCA_020439605.1 Acidimicrobiales bacterium
GGGCTCGGCGTCGTCGTTTGCGAGCGCCCCCATCCGAACCTCACCGCTCGCACTGGCCAACTGTTCGACGAAATCGTCGTCTCCCCAGTCGTCGTCGGAATCTCTCCACCGTGGAGCAGACGTGGTGAACGAGGACCAATCAGCAAGATCATCGTCATCTTCGAGAATGGGGCCGTCGTCGTTGATCAGAACTGCGGGAACCTCGCCGGTGGGAGGTTCTGTCCAGTGCGGCATGGCGACCGGGCCGGTCACCGGGTCAGGTGCTGGTTGTACCGGTGGACGTTCGATCCTGCTTGGATCTGCACTGGCATCTAGCGGGAATCTCAGAGCGGGCCGAACCCCTTCTGGGGGTGAAGGTGGCCGGTCTCCATAGCGAAGCTCATCATCTGTGCGACGTGGGGTGACATCGCCACGTTCCATGGCTTCGGCGGCCTCGTCGGCATCGATTAGACGGACGCCCTCGGAAGGGTCAGCCGGCTGATCGTCGGATCTGGTGGGTTTGTGATCGTCCATATCGCCTCCTGCTCAATCCTCGAGCAGTTCCTGCTCCTTATGAGCTAATGCTGCATCAATTTCTGCTTCGGCGCTCTGCGTGAGCTTGTCGAGTTCCTTTTCGGCTCTCGTCAGTTCGTCCTCGGACATCTCGCCGTCTTTTTCGAGTGCCTCAAGATCGTGGCGACCGCTGCGACGAGCGTTTCTTACCGCAACACGCCCTTCCTCGGCCATGGCCTTGACGATGCGCACATATTCCTTACGGCGCTCCGCTGTGAGAGGAGGAAAGGACAAGCGAATGTTGATCCCGTCGTTGCTCGGATTGAGCCCGAGGTCCGATTGACGGATGGCCTTTTCTATGGCGGCCATGGCGCCCTTGTCGAAGGGGCTGATGACAAGCATGCGAGCCTCTGGCACGCTGAAACCGGCGAGTTGTTGCAACGGCACATCGGAGCCGTAGTACTCGACAGGAATCTTCTCCACCAGTGCCGGGGCTGCTCGGCCCGTTCTGATGGAACTGAACTCCGAACGGGCGCGCTCCACGGCGCGGCTCATGCGTTCGCGGGTGTCGTCGATCACCATCGACGCCATATCATCGCTCATAGTTCAACAGTTCGGTTACTGGTCACCTGACCAGAGTACCGACTCCCTGCTCACCAGTGAGGACACGACGAAGGTTGCCCTGTGTCATTGCGTCGTAAACCACGATCGGCAACTGGTTGTCCATGCAGAAAGTGATGGATGTTGGGTCCATCACAGCGAGCCCCTTGTTGAGCACGTCCATGTAGGTGACCTGATCGAGTTTGGTAGCAGCCGGGTCCTTGCGTGGGTCTGCGGTGTACACGCCGTCCACTCCACCGTGGGTGCCCTTGATGACTGCACCTGCCGAAAGCTCCGCAGCCCGAAGAGCCGCAGGGGTATCTGTGGTGAAGAACGGAGCGCCGAGTCCACCAGCGAGGATCACGACCCTGCCCTTTTCAAGGTGTCGCATGGCTCTGCGGCGGATATAGGGTTCCGCGATCTGTTCCATGTGCAACGCGGTCATGACCCGAGTGGGCTGATCGAGTTGCTCAAGTGTGTCCTGCAAGGCCAAAGCATTGATGACCGTGGCCAACATGCCCATGTAGTCCGCCTGAGCGCGATCCATACCTGCGCCCGCACCGGTCATGCCCCGCCAAATATTTCCACCGCCGATAACTACCGCCACATCCACGCCCATCGCTCGTGCTGCCACGATCTCCTGGGCGAGTTGGCGCACAACTGCGCCGTCTATGCCTGAGGCCGCAGCCCCGGCAAATGCCTCACCGGAAAGCTTCAGAACAATCCGATCCCAACGAGATCCGTTGGAACCGGTGGAGCTTTCCGGTGAGCCATCAGACATCTCAGCCCCCGATCGAGACCTGAGCAAAACGTACGAGCGTCGCACCGCCAAGAAGTTGGGCGATGGTCTGCTTGTCGTCTTTCACGTAGGGCTGATCGATCAGGACCAGCTCCTTGTACCAAGCGCCGAGGCGACCTTCGACGATCTTGGCGATTGCCTGCTCCGGCTTGCCTTCGGCCCTCGTGATGGACTCGAGCGTCTCGCGCTCTTTGGCCACCTCTTCGGCAGGCACCTCATCGTTGGAGAGGTACTTGGGCTTGGTGAATGCGATGTGTACAGCGATGTCGTGGGCCAACTCGGCGCTGCCACCGTCTAGCTCCACAATGACTCCGAGCACACCACGGCCGTCTTGACGGTGAATGTAGGTGTCGATCACGTTGCCTTCGCCAGCAGCGAAGCGAACGATCTCGCCTAGTTCGATGTTCTCCTTGAGGACAACCTTGAGGTCATCGATGGCCTCGTCCTTCTTGTTGGCCGCACCTTCGCCTTCGATGGCGACGATGGTGGCGATCTCTTGAACGAGGTTCGAGAACTGATCCGACTTGGCTACGAAGTCCGTTTCGCACTTGAGTTGCGCAATGGCGGCTGCGCCGTCCACCAAGGACACCGCAACGGTTCCCTGGCTGTTATCACGGTCTTCGCGAGCAGCGGACTTGGCGAGACCCTTTTCACGAAGCCACTTGGCTGCAGCTTCGGCGTCTCCACCATTTTCTTGGAGTGCCTTTTTGGCATCCATCATCCCGGCGCCGGTTGA
>JAGQSI010000304.1 GCA_020439605.1 Acidimicrobiales bacterium
GTCGATGGTGCGGAGGTGGCGGTTGAGGGCGTCGGCGACGTGTTGGTGTCGGGTGTGTTCGTTGGTCCAGCCGCGTTGTTCGGCGTCGTTGCGTAGCTCGATTACGTCGGCGAGTTGGGAGGCGATTACGTCTCGTCGGGAGGGGTCGGGGACGTAGTTGTCGCATTGCTCGCAGATGTTTGCGTAGGGGCATGCGTCAGCGGTGAGGTGTCGGCTGCAGTAGCCGTGAGCGACGCGGGTCTTGATCATCTCGCTGTGGAGCCAGTTGATGTGCTCTGGGATGAACTGGCCGGTGGGTCCGGCGACGAATCGTATGGTTGGTCGTGCCTTGGTGATGGCTTTGTTGTAAGCGTCGCGTGTTGAGTCGGAACTGAGATTTGCGTATCGCAGTGTCATCTCAGGGGTGACGTGACCGAGGACAGCCATGAGGGCTTCGAGGCTCATCCCGCCGTTGAGCAGTGTCGTGGCGTAGGTGT
Source organism: Acidimicrobiales bacterium (assembly GCA_020439605.1). Lineage (GTDB taxonomy): Bacteria > Actinomycetota > Acidimicrobiia > Acidimicrobiales > Iamiaceae > Aquihabitans. The sequence continues at coordinate 477 of JAGQSI010000304.1, forward strand.
GTCTGAGCTGGTGGGGGTGCACGTGGCCGATTCCGGCGTTCGCTGCGGCAAGATCGAGGTTGTGTCGAAGTCGTCCCGTGCCCATGCGACGGCCGTTGATGACCCACAAGAAATCGACAGGGCGTTGCGTTCGAGGGTGTTCGAGCGCTCGGCTGTGTCGTCGGTTTCGTATCCATTCGTCAAACGCAGCGCGTGTCAGATCGTCGAGAGGGACGCTGCGTTCGGTGTTGAGCTTCCCAACCGGGACACGCAGCCATGTGCCATGGCTGTGGTAGTCGGTGAGACAGTCCAGTTCGAGATCGAGCAGTTCACCGACTCGGATGCCAGTGCCGCGCAAGATCGTGATCGCGCAGCGTGCAGCTACGTCCTCGAGTTGACTGACAGCAGCCATCAGGTCACGGTCAGCGTCGGGGCTCAGCGCTCGCGGGACTGCGACGGGTGGGCGTGGCAGATCGCTGCGGTGCAGCAGTGGTCGTGTTGGGCGTTCGGCCCAGCCCCACAAGGTGATGTCCTCGAAGAACGTCTTGAGAGCTGACACAGTGCCGAGTTGTCGAGCGATCGACACGGTTTCGCCCTTTGCTCGTCGACCTCTTGATGTGCGCCCGTGGTTCCATGTGAGGAACTGTTCCATGATCGTGGTGTCGAGTTGCTCAAGCCGCTCGATGTTTGGGTGGTTGTCATGGAGCCAGATGCCAAACAGCTCGAAGCTGTCACAGCGATCCTCGATTGTGGAGGGACGCAGCGTAGTGGAGCACGTCTCCACGTAGCGTTGCACGAGTCGGCGGATCTCGGGTTGAGTAATCTTGGCGAGCTGATCAGCCAGACTCGGTCGGCGGGCGTTGGGATGCGGTGGAGTTGCGCCAACAAGACCGAGTTGGAAGCACACCTGTTGCAGCGCCCGCAGACGGCTATGGAGAACTCGCCTGTGATTCGTAGTCACCGACACCGAAGCGTCTAACGCCACGCCGGTTGACGCGAGGACGTCTTCGTTGAGGTCATCGAGACCGCAATCGTTGCTCAGACACACCAACGCCAGCGCGGTGACACACACCTGCTCAACCCAACTGTCGCCCCACCCGAGTTGAGTTCCGACTGCGACACTGCGCTCGACATCGCTGCCATGTAGTCGAGCCCAAGTCGCGTAGTGGCAACCCGACGAGCGTGCAGCAATGAGATCAACATCCGCGTGGAGCCGCCCGGTCGCGAAACACCACGACACGAACGGCCAAGCATCGGCGCGTTTAGTGTCGTCAAGTCTCGCCTGTGTCGGCCGTGTCATCCAGGCGTCGAGGTCCTCGACCCGGGCGAGAAACCGCTGCGCCCCACGACGTCGAAGACTTTTGGCCTGTTGTGCACAGTCGAGCTCGCTGACGTAGTCGCCGTAGCTGGCGAGAAGGTCGGCTCCAGACTCAAGGCCAGCAGCGCTAGCGGCGAGACTCATCGCTGCTGTGCTTTCGCGTACTCATCGGCGACGCGTGCGGGCGACACGTGAACATAGCCAGCGGTGGTCTCAGGCGATGCGTGACCCATCAGTTCTCGTAGCACCAACAGGTCTATCCCGCCAGCAGCAAGTTCGGTGCCGTAGGTGTGTCGCAGCCGATGTGGACGCACCCGCACCGCGCCAGTGCGTTCGCGGTGAACTCGAAAGATTTTGCGCAGCAGGGCCTCGGTCATAGCCTCCCCGCTCGTTGGTCCGCGCAGCACCACAAAACACTCCGCTGCAGTGCTGTAATTCGGGCGTTCGTGCCGTAGATAGTTTGTGAGCTCAACAAAGAAACTGCGATGGATCGGCACGACACGCTCACGATTTCCCTTGCCGAGCACGCGCACCTGACGCAACCCCATGTCAACATCAGCCAAGCGCAGTGAGCGAACCTCGCCGGCACGCAACCCGCCAAGCAGCATTGCGAGCACGATCGCACGGTCCCGGTACGTGAACAAATCAGCAAAGAACTCCTCCACGTCGCCCGACTCCAACGATTCCGGCAACCGGCGCGGCTCACGAACCAACCGACCACCAGTGCGGGGCCGCCCCGTCGAGATATGGCCAAGCAGACCGCGCCGCTTCGCACGCGCTCCAAAAGACCGCCGAGCCACCGGCACCGGACAGCCATCGCGAACGCCAGTGACCACAGCGAACT
>JAGQSI010000305.1 GCA_020439605.1 Acidimicrobiales bacterium
GCTCATGAAGCTGCACAAGGCAGGAAAGGTGACCAACGACAAGGGGATCTGGAACGGCGTGTCCATCACGACCTTCGCTGCTGGAACCCGCGAACTTTATGACTGGCTAGATGGCAATGAAGAGGTTGCGTTCTTGCCGGTTCATCTGGTCAATTCGCCCGACACCATTTCCAAGAACTCGAAGATGGTCTCCATCAACGGGGCTTTGGCAGTGGACCTCGCCGGCCAAGCCGTTGCCGACACCCTTGGCGGGTCCCAGTTCTCAGGGATTGGCGGTCACGAGGACTTCGTGGCCTCCTCCGGTCTCGAACTTGAGGATCGCTCATTGATCTGTTTGCGCTCAACCACGACGGTCAATGGGGAACTGACGTCTCGAATTGTTGGCGAGTTCCCTTCCGGGACAATTGTCACCACTCCAAGACACCAGCTAGATGTGGTCATAACCGAGTACGGAATAGCCGAATTGCGTGGTGCAACAGTGCGCGAGAGAGCTCGGGCATTGGCCTCAATTGCGCATCCACAGTTCAGGGACCGCCTTTTGGAGCACGCGGAGCACTATCCTCAACCGTAGATAACTCTAGGAATATCGCAAAGTACCGATATTCAAACCACTCATGTCCCCCCAACTACGGTCCACTTCACGGCGAGCGAGCGCAATCGCTTTGGTAATGCTTCTCTTTGGCGCGCTGTTTGGAGCCTCCGCCAACGCTGTGGAGCCAACCCCTGATCTGCAGGCCCAGTTCGATGAGGCCACAGCGGCAGAAGCAGATCTGCTCAGAGAGCTAGATGAAGCCCAAGCAGCCTCGAAGAAGGCCAAGGCGGACCTCGAGGCCCTAAGACTTCAGACCGAACAGGCCAAGGTTGATCTGTTGTTGGCCCAAACCTCGCTGGACCAAGCTGAAGCGCTGCTCAAGGTCCAGATCAAAGCCCGCGAAGAAGCCGAGGCCAAGGTCAAGATTGCCAAGGAGAGGCTCCGTGACCAGATCGTTGCCTCATATGTTGCGGGCGGTAACGAGGACGGCATTCTCGAAGCAGTCCTCAACGCGGGAGACAACGAAGAAGTAGGTCAAGCGCTGGCCTTTGGTAGGGCAGTGTCCAGCTCTACCGAGGACCTGATGAAGGAACTCGACAAGGCGAGGGCAGTGGAGGCCAAAGCAGCCAAGGCTGCACGCGAAGCGCGAACCAAAGCCCGCGAATCGCGAGACAAGATCGCTAGGACAGCAGCGTTTCTGGAAGCCGCTGCGGTACAAAGGACCGAGCTTCTCGCTGAGCTGAACTGGCGGGTGTTGGTTGAGGCCCAAGCGGTGCGAGTTGCCCAAGGCAGAACCGCAATCATCGAGGGGCGTATCAACGCTCTGAGCGTGGCTTCAGATGGCGTCGCAATGTATTTGGCGAGCATCCAGCGCAATCAACCAGATTGGATTCCTGGGGCAGTCAAACCAATTTCCACGCCCGTGCCGAATGTGGCTGTTGGATCCCCCTACGGATTGCGTCACCATCCGATCCTGGAGATAGACCGTCTACACGCGGGCGTGGATCTTGGCGCACCACTTGGAACTCCGATTCATGCTGCTGCAGACGGTGTGGTGGTGTTGGCCGAGGCTCGCGGCGGTTATGGAAATACGGTGGTAATAGATCACGGCAAATCTTTGGCCACCCTCTATGGCCACAACAGTGAGTTACGGGTCAAGCCAGGAGATCTCGTGAAACGCGGCGATGTGATTGCTCTGATGGGCTCGACCGGATTGTCCACCGGATCTCACAGCCACTTCGAGACCCGAGTAAAGGGAATGCCGATCGACCCAACCAGGGTCATCTCGGACTTCGGTCAGGACGTTCGCTACAACTAGTGGCGTAGACGCAACGCGTCCTCGAGCAGATCTACTACAGCTTCGGTTGGTGGCGGAGGCCTTGATTCAATCGACTCAACGGTGCAGAACACTTCTGTTCCGTGTCCTCTGCCCTGCAAGGTGAACACGAGTGAGGTTGCTGGTTCTCCCACGAAGCGACAAAGCACCTCTGCTATCGGCATGGAACGATCAAGGTAGGTGATGGCTCCGACGTCGTGGGAGGCGTCTAGCAGCCACTTGAATGCTTCATCACCCGGGGCTGCGAGCAGCAGTGAGTCGGGACCGAGCCGAGTAATCGCATCGCTTGGTTCGGCCGGCGGCTGAGGAGGCGGGGGCGGAGGCGGGGGAGCACTCGGTGGAGCAACGGTGTCGTTAGCGCTGAGATTGCTCAACACCCGAAACGCCTCTGTGATCGCCGCGGCGACAGCCTGAGACTGGCTGCCAGCGCGGTCCGGATGATGGGTGCGAATCTGACGCAGGTAAGCGGCTCGCAGCGTTTGCGGGTCGGTCCCCACAGATACCCCGAGTACCTGAGCTGCTTGTTCTGGCGTCACGTCGACAGGAAGGCTTTTAGAACCTGGCCGAGGCGGCTGGGATCGTGCGCCCCACACATCTCCCTTGCAGAGTGCATCGACAACATCGCCACACCCATATCTACTGTTGGTATGGCGAGACGGGTGGCCAACGCTGGACCAATGGTTGAGCCGCAACCCATGTCGTTCCTCGAGACAAAGAACTGCGGAGCTACTTCGG
>JAGQSI010000306.1 GCA_020439605.1 Acidimicrobiales bacterium
TCAACGGTGATCTCGGTGGCGGCCTAATTGTTGAAAAAAAAGGTGTCGCCAACCTTGACGTCTACCGGAATGCGCTTGTCGCCTTCGTCATCCCAGCGGCCTTCGCCAACTGCAATTACCTCGCCCTGCTGGGGCTTTTCCTTAGCAGTATCTGGAATGACCAGGCCGCTAGCGGTGGTCTCTTCGGCATCGCCTGGCTTGACGATGATGCGGTCTTCGAGCGGCTTAAGAGCCATCTGAGCGCCTCCCTGGGCGGTCTGGGTGGGTAAGCACTAACACGTCCATGCGTTAGCACTCTTCTATTGCGAGTGCTAAGCCTACGGGGATCGCGCCAGAATCGCAAGCACTCGCCACCCGAGAGTGCTAATTACTTGTCTTCACCCAGCCAGATCTAGGCGATCAGCGGCAATTTCAGGTTCGGATCGGCTCCATGGCCGAGCCCACTTGGGCCATCAGAGCCCAAACGCCACCAGGCCGCCGCTGCAACCATCGCAGCGTTGTCGGTACACATCGCCCGACTCGGCAAGAACCCGTGGAACCCATCTTCTACACATGCAGACAGGAAGCGCTCACGAAGAAGCGAGTTGGCAGCCACGCCACCGCCGAGAGCCAGACCTTTCGCCCCGATTTCTTGAGCGGCACGGCGGGCCTTGGTCACAAGTACATCTACCACCGCTTCTTGAAACGAGGCAGCCACATCTGGCGTTGAGGCCTCAGGATTCTTGCGTACGTGGTTGATGACCGCGGTCTTCAACCCGGAGAAGGAGAAATCCAGCCCTTCGTGGTACATGGCCCGCGGGAACGAGATCGCATGAGGATCTCCCTCCATGGCAATCCGATCTATCGCTGGGCCTCCCGGGTAACCAAGACCCAAATATCGCGCCACCTTGTCGAAGGCCTCCCCAGCAGCATCGTCGAGAGTGGAACCAAGTAGCCGGTAACGACCGTGGCCTTCCATGGCAACGAGCATCGTGTGGCCACCTGAGACCAAGAGCACTACCAACGGAAGCTCCAGAGTCGGGTCTTCAACAAGTGCCGCGTACAGGTGGGCCTCAAGGTGATTTACCGCCACGAACGGGACGTCCCATACCAGAGCCAGAGCCTTGGCTGAACTCACTCCCACAAGCAAAGAACCAACTAGGCCAGGTCCACAAGTTGCTGCAACGGCGTCCAGTTCAGGGCCTTCTAGCCCAGCTTCCACAAGGGCTTCTGCAATTACCGGGGTCAGTAGATCCACATGTGCCCTGCTCGCGATCTCTGGCACCACTCCGCCGAAACGGGCGTGAATGTCGACCTGACTCGACACCACCGATGAACGAACATGATGTCCCCCCACCACTACCGAGGCAGCGGTTTCGTCGCATGATGTCTCGATACCCAAAATCTTGGTACCGGCGTGAATCGGAAATCCCAGCGTCGATGGGACAGTGCTGGTCATGAGGTCTCTCTCGTTGCGGCCGCAGGGTGCGGCGATTGTCTAGAAGGATGGCTGAAAGGACGAACGACGTGGCGCTCAGTCTGGTCCGACTCGCCGGCGAAACCAACCCGCTCGATTGGCCCCACCTTCTCGTCTATCTCACTCAGTCGAGCCGAATATGACTCGTCACAGATGTCATGGGCCCACATGACAATGGCGTCCTCACCGTTATCCGCGTAGTAGGCCTTGCGAGCACCTGCTGGAACAAAGCCGAATTCGCGATACAACGCAGCAGCCGCAGAATTCGACACCCTGACCTCCAACGTGAGTTGCTTGGCCCCCATCTCGATCGCTTGGCGCACAAGCTCTCGCAATAACGCTCGCCCAATTCCTTCACGAGCCCGTTTCGGGTCAACCGCCACCGTGGCGATATGGCCATCGTCGGCGATCATCAGGACCCCGCCATAGCCAACGACCTGTTCGCCGTCCCTGGCCACCACGTAGGCCCGAGCGGGTCTTTCGAGCTCGTCCTCAAAGAGTCGCTGAGACCATGGCCGTGGGTAAACCACCGTTTCTATGGTCATCACCGAGCTCAAATGCCGTCGACGCATTGGGGTAATGGTCAAAGCCATTTGCACTACGCCCCCTCGCGTACAGACCAGTTGATCTCGGCGTCAGGCTTTCGCAAGTACAGCAACTCAACTTGATGAGGTCTGATCCATTCCTCACGCAGGGCTTTGGCGTGCGCCAACTGCACAAGCGATCGTGCCGAAGGGTGGACGTGGTCCCCGCCCGCCAACTCAATACCCGATCGCCCTACGAGCAGATCTGCGTAACGCACTGATCCGTCGCCGGCTAGGAGGGTTTCGCCGGGAAGCGCCAACAGTTCTGCCGCAAGGTCATCTGGCGTTCCAACCCGAGGCTCGCTCACACGCTGCACTCCCCCGGGAACCGGCTGATAGAGCGCCCAGAAGACTTCGCTTCGTCGAGCGTCGATAACCGCAGCAATTCTGCGATTGGTGTATCGAAGTGGGAATGCAAGCAGGTCCAGGCTCGACACGGTGATCATCGGTACTCGCAATGCCTGAGCAATTGCCTTTCCCGAGGCAACTCCAACCCGAAGACCGGTGAACAAACCGGGGCCATTGTCCACCGCAACACACGAGATCTCAGAGAG
>JAGQSI010000307.1 GCA_020439605.1 Acidimicrobiales bacterium
CCATCCCGCCCCACCGCCGCTCCAACCCGCAAGCCAGGATCGGCGAGCCCCAAGACGGTTCAAGACGGCTGGTGAACTCGCGAGATTCCAACTTGTTCGCCCGGCTCCGCTTCGATCAGCAGGGACCCGACTCTCCACAATCCTTCATCCGAGTCACCATTGACTACAACCGAAGGTTTCCACCGGTGTTCAACCAGCTCGCTCAGCCGCTGCGCGTGACGTCCCTTGACGACCAGCACGTCGATTCGTCTAACGCCCCTTCGACGCAAGTCACTCAACAACTCAGGTCGGGGTTTGGCTCGTTGAACATCCACAACAGTACTACCGTCGGCCATCCACACCACTGCTTTGGAGTGCAGCTCTGCTTTCAACGGCGGGTTAACGATGCCCCATAGCGGCACCAAGGACAACACCCCCATAACTGCGATTGCTCCCCTGCCCACACCACCGGGCCAGCGACGCTGGTGTGCGAGCACGACAAGAAGCCCAAGTGAACTCAAGATAGCTACGTGAACGCCTTGATAATCGCCCAGTGGCACTCGAGCAGAAACCTCGGCCACCATCGAGACCCAACGTGCGGCCAAGACGCTCGGCGACTGCAGCCACGAAACCAGTCCTGACACGCTCGCAGCGGCACCGAAAGGCCCCGCAAGCGCGCCCAGGATCAACCCGATAAGCCCAGTAGTCAACCCGTATGTAGTGACAACTGCTGCAGCACCACCAGCGATGAGATTGGCCGGGACTGACACCACCGGTATGCCACCTGCGATGCTCAGAAGCAGCGGAGCAACACCGAGTTGTGCCGCAATCGTCACGCTCAAGGGATCCACCAGCCATCTCGGTCCCGGGGTGCTGCCCGCTATACGTGTGGCAAACAGCGCTATCGAGGCTGATGCGCACACCGAGAGAACAAACCCGACCGATCTGACCAACAGTGGATCTATGAGAATCAAAACACTCACCGCTAATCCAAGATTGCGCCAGGTAGACGAGGCTCGGCCCATCAGCTGAGCTGAAGTGGCCACCACCGCCATCGCTATGGCCCGCAACACCGACGGGTCGAAACGGGTAACCAACCCGAAGGTTCCGAGCAATACAAGAGACACGGCCCATCGACTCGGGATCTCCAGGCGCATCAGCAATGGACTAGCGAGCACGAGAATGAACGCCACGTTCTGTCCGGATACGACCATTAGATGTGACAACCCGCTGTCTCGGAAATCGGCGACCATCTCGTCGCTATGGCCTCGGTCGTCTCCAAGAAGGAAGCCACCTACAAGGGCTCGATCCTTGTCGGACCAACGGGCAAAGCCCTGCTCTATGGATCGACGGATTCGATTTGGCCCACGAGCCAGGACAGACCCGCCGTCATAGAGTTCGACGCTGTTTGCCTTCACAATTCCAGCTAGGTGACGTGGCACCATCCAGCCCGATCCCGGCGGCGGCGGGCGCACCTCTCCTTGGACAAGAACCCGCTCCCCAGCCAAGGCGTGCTCTAGAGCTCCCGCATCCGCTGAGTTGACCTGAAGAAGCAGCCGACGACCACCAGCACGCACGTCAGCGCTCGCACCGTAGGTAGACGGTTTTGGGTCTCGAACCAGCGTCACTATCCCCGAGAAGGCGCCGTGTTCAACATTTGCGAGCCCAGCGTAAGATCGCACAGCCAAGGTGGAGCTCAGAAATGCCACCCCAATCACCAATATCCACGGGCGTCTTGCAATGAGGCCAACGGTTACGACTCCGAGAGAGAGTCCAAAAGGAACATTCGGGTGAAACCACGCCCCTGCTACTGCGGCGAGCGTCAAGGCCGCTAGAGCTAGATCGCCAACCTGACGCCCCACCAACAAGGGCGCAGGGAGTTCACCCGCAGGAGATTCCTCCGTTGGTGGTTCTCCCGTAGGAGGTTCTCCCGTAGGAGGTTCTCCCTTCGGCAGTTCCCCCGACGGTACTTCTCCCATTGGAAGTTCGCCCGACGGCGGGGATCCGCTTGGTCCCTTGCGAAGCAGCTCCACGACAGGGACCTCCTCACCAGAGCTGCGTAGTCAACGGAGGATGTGCAGCACTTGAACAGGGGTCGCCAAGTCGATGTTGCATCACACAGTCACCAATGGCCGCAGTTGTTCGAGTTTGGCTTCGCCTATCCCCCGCACATTGAGCAAATCATCCACAGAGCCAAACGGACCGTCACTTTGTCGGTAGGCGATGATTGCGCTAGCCGTAGCTGGCCCAACTCCGGGCAATGTGTCCAGAGCCTGTTCGTCTGCGGTATTCAGATTCACGAGGCCGCCACTTGTTGTTCCACCTTTGGTGCCGGAACCCTGTGATGTGCCCGAACTTTCAGATGGTCCCGCTAGCCCAGCGATTACCTCTGGTTCGCTCTTGGCTCCCACTGTAGGGATCCAGATCCGTTCTCCATCTACGAGCACAGTTGCGAGATTTATCCGGTCGTGATCCGCGTCAGCGCTCAACCCGTTGGCTGCCCTGATCAGATCGTCAACTCTTGACCCTGGAGCCAAACGGTAAAGACCTGGTGATCGAACCGCTCCAGCAGCAGCGACCACGACATCGGCCATGGCCGTGGTGCTCGACGTC
>JAGQSI010000308.1 GCA_020439605.1 Acidimicrobiales bacterium
GTCGCTGGTAACAGCAGGTGACCACAGCTCTGCGGTAGCGGCCCTGCGGGCGAGTCCTCGCATCGAATCTCGTCGCTGAACTCTCGTTGAACTCTCGGGGAACCGGACTGCGCCCAACTCCGACTACCACCGGCTAGGTCGCGCCCGCGACACTTGAGATGGAGATTGTTGAATGGCCCCCCGAACCCACCTTCGTACCGTCGCTGCGCTAGCGGTCCTTCTACTTGTGGCCAGCGTGGCCGGGTGTAGCTCCTCTCCGGGAGAACTCACGCTGTCCGACGCTCGAATTGAGGTCCCAGCCAATCCGAAGGTTGCTGCCGCGTACCTGACCATTCGCAATGACACCGGCAGCGACGAAGTTCTTGAATCGGTTACGTCTCCTGATGCCGCGGTAACCATTCACCGCTCCGCTCAAGATGACGCGGGGAGATCCATGATGACCGAGCAAGCTGAGGTGAAGATCTCCAACGGCGAGACGCTCAGTTTTGAACCTGGTGAGCTTCATCTCATGTTGAACTCGCTTGAACGCAAGCTTGAGGTCGGGGACCACGTTGAGTTGACCTTTCAGTTCAAGAACGCTGGCGAAGTCGTAGCCGATGCGGACGTTATCGAGGCGGGAACAGCCCTAGATGGGGTCAAGGAGAATGACCATGAACACTGACAACAACCTCGATGCGCTAGGCGAATCCTCGTGGAGCCGCCGTAGGTTCTTGGCGGCTACAGCCTCCGGGGTGGCGTTGGTTGGGCTGGCGGCATGTTCCACCGATAGGGCAAGTACCCCGGATCCGGCCAAGCCTGTTGACTCGGATACGAGTTGGTCCGGAGAACTGGTTGACCCACCTCTTGAACGTCCCGACTTCACTTTCACCGACGTCAACGGGGATCCGTTCCCATTTCTTGAAAAGACCGAGGGCAAGTTGTCGTTCTTGTTCTTCGGATACACGAACTGTCCAGACGTCTGCCCGATCTTCATGACCTCGATCGCCCGAGCCATTGAAACAATCGGGACCGGACCAGGCTCTGATGCACAGGTCATCTTTGTGGGTGTCGACATAGAACGAGACACGCCAGAACAGCTCAAGACGTTCCTTGAGGCCATCAACCCGGACTTCATTGGACTTACAGGCACCGAAGATGTGATCGTGGCGGCCAACAAGGCCATGTTCAACCCACCCATCGTGATCGAAGAAGACCCGGACGGCGATGGCGTTTACGCGGTGGGTCACTCCTCCAAGGTGTTCGCGTTCACGCCAGATGGCCTAGCGCATCGGATCTACCCCAGCGATGTTCGCCAAAAGGCGTTGGTGAGAGACATCCCACGTCTAGCCGCAGGTCAGTTCAAATGACTCCTTCTGTGCTTGCTGCGAGTTGGTGGTGCTCATCCACTCGGTCCAAATGGACGTGGTCCCCGAGTCCCTATCTAGGGGCATGGGTCATATTGATCGCCATCATGGCCACCGCAATCTGGTGGCAGCGCAAAGGCCGCTATCAGGAACCAAAGCCAGATCCACGTGCCGACGCCGAGATAGCGAAAGGCAGCGGCCCGTATCCGGGAAGCCCCACATCGCGAAAGATCGCTTTCGTCTTCGGTCTCATCGGTCTTTGGGCCACGCTTGATTGGCCGCTGGCCACGCTTGGCGCTGCCTACCTAGCCACTGCACAGATGGCGCGTCAGGTACTGATGGTTATGGTCGTGGCGCCACTTCTTCTCTATGCGTGCCCAACCAATTTCGCGATCCGAATGGTTGGATGGGGCCGTGGACTGGCGGCTTTGCGCGTTGTGGCCCGTCCTTTCTTTGCTCTGCCGGTTGCGGCTATCACGCTGCTGGCGGTCAATACCCCAGTGGTGGTGGATCCGCTTGTGCGCACTCCGTTTGGTGCTTTCGTCCTCGATGGAATGTGGGTAGTTGCCGGGTTTGTCCTTTGGTTGCCGGTCCAGTGTCCACATCCGGCCATCAAGCGTCTCGTGGGGCCACTGGCGTTGGCCTACCTGATTGCCCAGTCCCTGGTTCCGATCCTTCCAGGATTTTGGATGACGTGGGCAGATTTCCCGATATTCAGTGTCTATGAATTGGCCCCCAGAGTCATCGAAGGGTTCGATGCCGTCAACGACCAGAACGCCGCAGCCGCAGTACTACAGGTTGGTGGCAGCATCATTTTGTGGTTGCAGATCGCGTTCAGATTCTTGACCTGGGGCTATTCACAAATGGAAGACGGTCGCGGCGCCAGACCCCGTCCGAATACTACTCGTGTACCTGTCCCCACCGAAACCGTTGGTGCTAGCGCCAGCGCTAGCGCTGGCTCGGGTGGCGGTGCTCAGGGCGCCGGTGCGCGCAGGGAGAGCAGCGGGGACGGCCCTGTCACAGAAACTATCCATGGTGAGCCTGCCGTTGGCTCCTAGCCTTTCAGGTGTGTTCGTAAAGATCTGTGGCATAACACGCGAAGAAGACGCGTTGCTCGCTGTAGCGATGGGCGCAGATGCTGTGGGCTTCGTGTTCGCTCCATCCAAACGCCAGATCGCGCCTTCGGTGCCTCGCGACAAAACCAAACGGCTACCTCCGCACACCCTCACCGTTGGTGTGTTCAGGGAT
>JAGQSI010000030.1 GCA_020439605.1 Acidimicrobiales bacterium
CGTCTGGTCGCTCCCGAACCTCCACGGCGACATCGTCGCTGTCGTCGATAACTCCGGGGCGACCGTTGGGGTGACGGCCACCTACGGACCCTACGGCGAAGCCAGCATCAACGTAGACAACAGCCACGGCAACCTCGACTACGGCTGGCTCGGCCAACACCAGCGCCCCACCGAAACCCAGGCCGGCCTCGCCACCACCATCGAGATGGGCGCCCGGCAATACGACCCTGTAGTCGGTCGCTTTCTCGAGGTCGACCCTATCGAGGGCGGATCAGCCAACGATTATGACTATGTTGCAGGAGACCCCGTAAACAGCTTCGACCTCGATGGATTGTGCCGATGGGGATGGAAGTGCCTCAGGCAGAAGGCTCGCAACGCCGCCAACTGGGCCAATGGATCGAGTGTCCTTGGCTATGGCATATCTCGAATAACAGGGTCTAAGTGCAGGCAGAACAAGCTTCGTGGAATTCAAGTGTGCACCGGAGCAAAGCGATTCGGGTTCCTGCATAACCAACGAGGCGGAACGACCTTTGGTAGTTTCTACATAACCTCACGTAAGAAGGTGGACAATCGGCTCGCTCGACACGAGGCGAAGCATGCGAACCAATGGATGGGTGGTGGTCTGTTCGCTCTTTCATACCTCGGGTTCGGAAAGCGGTGGGAGAAGCAAGCCGGCCTGAGGGACGGTTGCTATCACGCTGATCGCAATGGGCGAAAGAGGTCTGGGTGCCGGTAGTCCGTATCGGGGCTATTGTCCTGATCGCGTTCACCGCGATGGGCCTGGCGGGGTGTGTTGACTCCGGACGCAACCTTCCGCCTGACATCCCTGTTGGACATCTTGATGGGGTAGCGGTGGTTGTTGATGATCGGTGCGGTGAAGCTTCAGTTGCCACAATTGAGGTGCGTATATGGAACGATGAGGCAGGAACGGGTTCGCCGTTGCACCCCAGAATGAAGGCTGAAACGTTCTTGGAGATGAAGGACGGTCGGCGCCTCCTGAAAATCCCTGAACTCGGAACCAAAGGCGTCCCGAACGCAGGCGGAGGGATGTCGGAGACCAATACATATCAGATCATTCTTCACCGAAGTGATGGCGCAGAGAACGAAGCCTTCATCGGCCCCGATGTCTTGCTTGATTCACGCTCTGGAATAGAGTGGGATGGGCACTTCATCTCATTGGATGAATACCAAACAAGAGGTAAATGCTACTACTACTAACTTCATAACCCAGGTTACTCGCAAGGAGAATTCGTGTGGTTCAGCAACGGGGGCTAGGTGGGTCCACGGTGTATTTTGTCGTCCAAGCGCAGTTGTCATGTTGCTGGCTTTGGAACAACAGCCAGTGGCCGCGGACGATGATCTGGCCCAGCGGGCCATCAGGCCGTCTTGTTGTCGTTTGCGAGAGCGGCGAGCCAGTCGGCTGTCTCGATGCGGATGCCGAGCTGCTCGGCCTTCGTGTGCTTCGACGAGCCAGGGCCTGCAGAGATCAGCAAGGTCGTGTTCTTCGAGACGGACCCGGACGACTAGCCACCGAGGCGTTCGATGAGGTCGTTGACCTCGTCGCGGCCGTAACCGGGGACGGAGCCGGTGATTACTACGGTCTCACCGGAGAGCGGAAGATCGGCTAGATCGACGGCGGTCTTGCCGTAGTTCTCGTCAGTCCATCGCCAGCCCTGCTTCTGCAATCGGTCGATCAACGGTAGGAGGTGGCGGAGCTCGTCACGGATCACCTCGGCCCTCCGTTCACCGATCCTTTCGACGGCGCACAGCTCGTCGATCGACGCTTGGCTGAGGTTGTCCATGTGGCCGAAATTTGCAGCGAGGCGCTTCGACATGCGGTGCCCGGTCATGCGGATGCCGAGAGCGGTGACGAGCGAAATCGGTGGCGAGGATCGTGGCGATCGTGTGTTCCCCGACGCCTTCGATGTCGAGGGCGTCACGGGAGCAGGCGTAGACGAGCAGTGCGCCGGCCCCAGCGGTGCAGTCCCGGTTGACGCAACGCTATCGCTTTTCGGACGGGTCAAGGTCGGTGCCGCATTCCACGCACTCGGTCGGCATGACCTACGGCGTCGAGTCGCCGGGTCGGACGTCGCTGGCTTCGAGGTCGGAGGGGTTGTGGAGTGTTGGGTGGCTGACGGTGGTGCCGGCGACGCCTAATGTCCGAGCACGACACCATCGGGTCTTGCTGCTGCGGTGGCTGCGTCGAAATATTTGTGCAAGATCGACTACAGCGATTTCGGTGCTGGTGAAACTTTGTTGTGGTACACCGCGGCGGTGTCGTCGTGGGATCAGCAACTCGCCCGCATCGTTGACCCCGGCGACACATCGTCGGGGTCGAAGGCGCCGCCGGAGGTCACCGACTTCGCCTACGACACCAACGGTCAGATGACCAAAGTTCGTGACCCGCTCGCCGCCGATGCGGTCGCTACTGGGGTCCGCTCCAACGACGACACGACTATGTGGTTGATTTCTTACAGTGCGGGCCGAGTCTCCGGGGTGAAGTCCCCGATACCGAACGGGAGCGAAGCCCGCCAGGAACACACCTACGACTACACGTCATCTACTCGGACCTACGTCAACGCCACCGGCCTCGGCTCCACGACCGGGCACCTACGCGACGTGACCTTCGATGACCGTGGCCGGGTCACGAGCGACGCCGATCAGGCCGGACGCACCATCAAGCAGGTCTGGAACGCCCACGACGAGCTTCTGTCGAGCCGTGATGTGGCTACCGGACTGAAGTCGACCACCGACTACGACACCAAGGGTAATGCTGTGTCGCAACGGGGACCAGCACCTGCTACTTGGTGGTCCAGCATCGATGCCACCGGAGCCCCAACTACACCCAACCAGGCTGTAACGCCGCGAATGCAGAACCGTTACGATGAAGGCTGGGGTGCTACGCGGATTCCGGACACAACAAGAATCAACCAAGGCATAACAAACTCCACTGGCCGTCTTGTCGCGGACCGGGTACGGCTCCATCGTCCGGGACCTCAGAGTTGAGGCCTCCAACAAGGATATCGGCTATCGGAGGGTGGGCGGCGGGGGACTGCTGCGGGGTGTTCGTAATCTCACCAGGTGGTCCATACAAGCATTGAGAGTTACGTTGATTGAGTAGCGGAGTATTCGCACCTGTTACCTACTTGGCACCTAGATCTGGGTACGTTCTTTGGTGAATCAACGTCGCCAGAACAAGTGGTGAACAACGCCACTTGTTGGGCTCGTGACTCGCTCCAGATGGAAGCGATCCAACAGTTCGTCAGGTGTTTCCCATAGGCGTTTGCCTCGGCCTAGTTGGACTGGGGCCATGGCGACGTGCATCGTGTCGATGAGGTCCGCTTCAAGGAACTCCAGCACTGTGTGCACTCCGCCTCCTAGACGGACGTCTTTGCCGTCTGCGGCTTGCTTTGCTGTCTCGAGCGCTTCGTGAGGTGTGGTATCTAGGAAATGAAACGTCGTGTCATCAAGGGAGAAGCTGGGCCGGCTGTGGTGGGTTAGCACAAAAACCGGAGTGTGGAACGGGGGCATATCGCCCCACCACCCTTTCCACTCCAGGTCTGGCCAAGGACCACGAACAGGGCCGAACTTGTTACGTCCCATGATTTCCGCACCAATATTGTTGGTGAAGTCACGGGTGAAATAGTCATCGAGGCCGCGGGTACCTCCAGGTTCGGTTCTGTTAGGCCAACTAGCGGTAGCTCCGGCCCACGCCGCCAAGTCCGCAGGGTTGGCATGACCGAATGGAGATTCGAGGCTTTGCCCCTCCCCAGTGCCAAAGCCATCGCTGGACACAAAGAAATTCTGAACCCGAAGTAGCTGGCTCATCTGGACTGCCTCTCATTGCTGCGACAACCGCGGCTTGCGGGTAGCCAATGATGCCACCATTTCATGTAGCACCGCTCTAGCTTGGTTGAATCCTTGGAGTCCTCCTAGAGCCGACTCAAGCCGTCTCAACCCGTGCAGCCTTGTAAGAAGTCAGGTCCCCTTGGGAGGGTCGTGACCCGTGTAAGTCCTGAACGAGTCCGAGCTCTCACCTCTACGCGATCTGAGGTGTATCGCGCACCGTTGTACAGCCACACGACTACCAGAGATTCCCCCTCTTTGAGGGTCCGTGGTTTGTAAGGAACGAGATTCGGCGATGCGCAGTCTGTGCTGAGGTATTCAAACAGCTTCTGCCATTTACCGCTTGTGTCCATGCCATAACGAGCCGCATCAATGGTGACGTTGGTGGGGGAGTCGTTGCGGATAACAACTCGTTCGTAACGGTTTCCGTTGATGGTAACTGCACGGTTTCCGCCGCTAAGGCGAGGGTTTGCTACGCCTGATAACGCAATCACGTAGAGCAACACGAAGATAACGCAAACAGGAATCACGAAGAACAACACAGGCCTGCGTATAGACCACGGTGAGCGTCTCTTGCGGAGCTTGTAGTTGGTGGCTCTGGTGGGATTCATGTGCCCTCTAGGTCGAGTCGGCCGAACGCTGCGCGCAGTTGGCTGATGGCGTTGTCCACGCTGAGGCCTCGGTGTCGAGCTTCTAATGCAAGTCGTTCAGCGCTATCAGTGAGAGCTGTTTCGTCTGGACTTACAGCGTGAACAGTTGGTTCTACGACCGTTCCGCGACGTCCTGCAGCCGAGACGAGACCTGCAGCTTCCAGTGCCTTGTAGGCCCGACCAACAGTGTTGATCGCGACCCCTAGGTCATTGGCTAGATGGCGAATAGCTGGTAGCCGGCTACCTCTGGGGAGCGCTCCAGATTGAATCATTGCTGTTAGTTGATCGCTTATCTGCACGTATGGCGGAGGCCCTGAAGGGTTGATTCGGATCATCATGAGGGGCTCACTGCCCGAAGCGATCTACTTACTCGCCAAGGTTTAAAGGACCAATAGCGCCAGGCGAAAAGGGCGCCCACCAACGGGAGCAGCGGTAGCCAGCCCCGTAGACCGAACGGGAGCTTTGGGACGGCTTCAATCTGAAGGGTGATCAATTGCCCGGCGACACAAACGATCGCGGCGGTACCGGCACCGCTGAGGTGGTGAATAGTTGAGGATCGAACAGCATCATCTACTGCTAAAAGTTCGGGCTCCATGAGCGGTTGGCGCCGGTCCAGCACTGCGCGTCGCAGAACCACAACCAGTGCACAGATCGCAATTGCTACTGCGGTGCCAATGAGGAACGTGAGGGTGGTACTCGGTGGACGTAAAGCAGCCCTGCTCGGAGGTGCTGGTTTGATGATCGCGACGGCAGCAACCAAGGCGGTCAACGCCGTGGCCACCAGGGGAGCGACGGCGAGGCCGCGAGCGATGTAGTCCGTAGTGCTGCGTGGCGTTAGCGAAGCGACACCAGTTTCTCCGGGTCTTGGTAGCTGTCGCTCAGCCCACGCGGCCCCTAGAAGCCACCCAGATATGACCCAAGCCCAAAAACCGAAACCCGCTGAGCTGTCTACCCCGAATGCATAGTCAAACACTGAGCCGATTACGAGTCCGCTAATGGCGCCAGTGACTCGCAACACGCCGGTCAGTTGGCAGTACCAGCGAGCGAATGGTGTGGTGGCGGGGCTGAGTAGAATCCCGTGAGAGCGTGCCCAACTCGGGGCCAAGTCCGCCTTGTGTACGCCTCGGCTAAAGATTCCGACTGCTAGGGAGGCGTAAATCAGTGTGGCCACGACTACCAGAGCTAGCTCTGCAATCGGCCAACCAGTTGAATTGCCCATCACAGTCTTCCCCGGTGTTGTCTTAAATGCTTGGGACAATAGGTACTATACGGTCAGTGGGTTTATGTGTCAACCATTTGAGATAAATGAGTGCCTTAAGCGTGGCCTAGGTCAGCCGAGGCCACGTCAGTGTGGCTCAAGCGTGGTCTCAACCATCTCTGCGAGTTGCCCGATACCGTGGGGATTGCCCAAAACGTAGCGAGCGTGGTAGTCACGATCATTGCTGTGGATACGGTCACTTCGTCTTCAATGCCTGTTGCGTTGAGGGTAAGTTGCAATTGGCTCCGCTCCGCAGGCTCAGATAAGAACAACGTCGCCCGCAGGGTCGGCGATTGCTACCTCAGCAGCTATGCCCTTGTAGAAACGGCGAGCCGGGGCGTGCTGAAGAATGGTCTTGAACCAGAACTAGATCTAGGTCTCGCCCATGATGAGGAACCCAGCCGTCTTTTGCAACGATCTGGCTAGAAACTATCGAGGTGGCCACTTAGAGACCTCAGCTTTGCGAAGTACTTCTATCACCATGTCAAAACCGAGTGGACTTGGCTAGCTCCGAAGCGGCAAGGTTGGCGTCATCATGATCGATGAACTGCGTGCTATTGAGGCAGATGCCGTTGCCCAAATTGCTGGGACAGAGACCTTGGAGGCTCTTGGCGAACTCCAGCGCGACCTTCTAGGGAAGACATCGGCGCTCGGTGGACTGAAGAAGACCTTGGGATCGTTGGAGCCTGATGCCCGTCGTGAGGCTGGGCTGGTAATGAACGAGGTTTCCGAGGCTCTACGTGGCGCATTCGAAACCAAGAAGAACGAGTTGGAAGCGCTGGAGCGCTTGGCTCGTGCAGAAGCCGAGCGTCTTGACCTAACCGAGGTCCGAACCAGTCTTGATGGGGGACACCTACATCTTGTCACCCAGACGATCGAAGAGCTTGAGGACGTGTTCGTTGGACTGGGTTTCTCGGTCGCGGAAGGTCCTGAAGTTGAAGATGATTGGCACAACTTCACGGCCCTCAACTTCGGGCAGTATCACCCTGCGCGAGACATGCAGGACACCTTCTTCGTCGGTCTAGGAGGACCGAAGGAAGTGGTGATGCGCACCCACACCTCCCCAGTCCAGATCCGTGTAATGGAAGGTCAAGAACCTCCCATCTATTCAATAATGCCGGGTCGGGTATATCGAAACGAGGCAACCGATTCCACCCATCTCGCGGTGTTTCACCAACTCGAATGTCTGGTGATTGATCGTGGCATCACCTTTGCTCATCTCGCCGGAACGATCGATCGTTTCACCAAGGCCTACTTCGGTGCTGGCTGGACCAGTCGTCTACGCCCTTCATACTTCCCGTTTACCGAGCCATCGGCCGAGTTCGACATCCAGCGCCCTGACGGAACCTGGCTGGAGCTTGGAGGCTGTGGAATGGTGCACCCCAACGTCTTGTCCAATTGCGGTATCGATCCCGAGGAGTTCTCAGGTTTCGCGTTCGGGTTTGGACTTGATCGCCTAGCCGCTACACGCCACGGGGTGAGTGACCTACGAGAGCTCGCCTCAACCGACATTCGATTCCTGGAGCAGTTCTAATGAAGGTTCTTCACTCATGGCTGCTCGAATTTCTCGACGCACCGGTTAGTCCAGAACAAGTTGCAGCCGCGTTCGATGACCTGGGCACCCCGGTGGAGGAGGAGACCAGGATCGGTGACGGCCTCGAGGGGATCGAGGTTGTAAAAGTTCTCACCTTGTCGCCGCACCCCAACGCAGACAAGATTCAGCTTGTCGAGGTGGATCGTGGCGATGGCGAGGCGTTGCAGATCTGTTGTGGCGCATTCAATATGGCAGTGGGAGATCTGGTGCCACTGGCCACGCTTGGCACCGTCATGCCCGGTGGCATGAAGATCGAAAAGCGCAAGCTCCGTGGCGAATGGTCAAGCGGAATGCTGTGTTCATCACGTGAGCTAGGTGTTTCGGACGAACACTCCGGAATCATGATCCTCGATGGCCGCCTCACGCTTGGGACTCCCATCACCGAGGCACTTGGTATCAAGCCAGATGTCTTGTGGGAACTCGAAGTCAACCCCAACCGTCCCGATGCCATGAACATCATGGGGCTGGCCCGTGATCTCGCTCCAAAGGTTGGGGTTGGCTTTGTGGCACCGACCCCGCCAGCACTGGTGGCATCGGGCAAAGATGCCCAATGGGGTGCCCAAGGTGGCGGAGGATCCCAAAGCGGCGAATCCACCGCTGGGCGCTTCACGGTTGAGATTGCCGACGCCGATGGTTGTGGTCGTTTCCTCGCCCGTGTTCTGAGCGGTATAGACCCGAGCGCGAAGACTCCGGACTGGATGGCGCAGCGCCTCGTTCACCTCGGTATGCGTTCCATCTCTGCCATGGTCGACATCTCGAACTACGTGATGTTGGAACTCGGACAGCCAAACCACCCATATGACCTAGATCGAGTCGCTGGACAAACCCTCAAGGTACGTAAGGGCCGTGACGGCGAAAAGATCGTGACCCTCGACGATGTGGAACGGACCCTCAGTTCTGACGACATCTTGATCTGCGATGGCAATGACGTACCGGTAGGTATTGCCGGAATCATGGGTGGCGCATCCGGTGAGGTTTCTGAGACCACCACAGATGTGTTGTTGGAGATGGCATGGTTCGACCCAACGTCGATCAGCCGTTCATCACGCAGACTCGGGTTGCGATCAGAGGCATCTGCCCGCTTCGAGAAAGGAGTGGATTTCGCCGTTGCTGAACATGCCGCAGATCGATTCTGTGAGTTGGCCGCACAGATCTGTGGGGCAGTCACACAAGCTGTGCAGGTAGATGTTCGAGGCAACCTGCCAGAGCGACCCACGGTTCGTGTCCGCACAGCGAGGGTGAACGCAATCCTTGGCACAGAACTCGCGGACCAACAGATTTCCGATCTGCTCAACCCGATCGGTTTTGTTGCTGGGCCAACCGTTGATGGCCATGAGGTGACCATCCCGACGTGGCGATATGACTCGGCCACCGAGATCGATGCGATCGAAGAGGTAGGCCGCCACTTCGGCTACCGCAATATCGAGAACCAGGAACTGACTGCGGCTCGTGCTGGACGCCTGACGCCTCACCAGCTAGAACGCCGCGAGGTTCGCAGACTGCTTTGTGGCCTCGGACTCGCTGAGGTCCAGCCTCTGCCGTTCCTGGCGCCGGGTCAGTTGGCCGATGCGGGTTTGGATCCATCAGGCATCGAGTTGGTCAACCCGTTGGTTGCCGAGGAATCGGTGTTGCGCACCGCGCTTCTGCCCGGCCTGGTCACCGCTGTGGCACGCAATTATGCACGCCGTCAGTTGGGTGTTGGCCTGTGGGAGATAGGTCATGTGTTCCTGACCCCGCCAGCAGACCAGGTGCTTCCCGACGAACGTGAGCACCTTGCGGTAGTGCTATCAGGACATGAGGCGCCTGCAGCGGTTGAGGTGTGGCTCACGCTCGCGGAGAAGCTTCGCCTGCAACGTCCCAGCGTTCGCAACGCAACCATTGCGGGATTGCATCCGACGCGTGGCGGCGAGGTGCTCGTCAATGGGGTTTCGTTCGGCATAGTTGGCGAGATAGACACATCAGTGCTGCAACGCCATGACATAGGCGAGAGAGTTGCCTATCTCGAGATCGATCTCGGTGCCATTGCTTCGGCTGAACGTCGTAGCGAGAAATACCGTCAGATCAGCCGGTTCCCGGCCAGCGATATCGATCTCGCTTTCGTCGTGGACAACTCGGTCTCAGCGATGGATCTCGAACGCACTCTTGGCGAGGTCGACGAGCTCGTGTGGTCTGTTCGCCTCTTCGATATCTACCGGGGTCCATCCATCGACGATGACAAGCGAAGCCTCGCGTTCGGGATCAGGCTCCAGTCCGGAGAACGCACGCTCACCGATGGAGAGGTGGCTGAGGTACGTGACCGGTTGATTGCAGCTGCCAACGAAGCCCACGGGGCCACCCTGCGCGCCTAGGAACTCAGGCGAGGTTGCTGCGCTGCGATCTCGGTGGCCTATAACCCATACTTGGAACTAGGCGTGTAGTGCCCTGGCTAGAGCCGCAATTGCCTCGCGTTCGTATGCCTTGGCACCAGGAAGCATCCGGGTGAACGCCATCGACGGATGGACGTGCCCAGCAAGGATCTGGTGTTGCACGGCCACGCCAGCACCTCGCAGCGCGTCGCCATAGGCGGTGGAGTCATCACGGAGCTTGTCGTACTGAGCGCCCATGATCCATGCCGGTGGTAGGTCCTCAAACGATTCTGCGAGCAGGGGAGAGCCGTAGGGCTCAAGGTACTGGTCCGGCTGCTGGAAGTAGGCGTCTCTGAAACGCTTGATGTCTGCGAGGTCCAACAGATTCCCATCAGGGACCTGCGCCATGGAGTCAGAGATCAGTCGGCCATCGAGGGCGGGCACATCGAGCCACTGATGTCTGATCGTTGGACCGTTGCGGTCTCGAGCCATGAGACACACCGCCGCGGCAAGGTTGGCGCCCGCGGATTCACCGCCGATGCCTAGACGGGCGGGATCTACGTTCATGGTCGCGGCGTTGGCCACGAGCCACTCCAACGACTCGTAGCAATCATTTAGTGGAATCGGATAGGCGTTCTCTGGTGCCAAGCGGTACTCGACGGAAGCCACGACGCAGTTGGCTCCCGCTGCGATCTCACGGCAACGAGGATCGCGCTCATAGAGCGAGCCGACGCACCACCCGCCGCCGTGGATGGGGACCAATGGCATTGGGGTAGTAGAGCCTCACCCGTATCTGGCCGCCATCAACGGGTACCAGAATGTCTTTCTCGCGGGCCATCTTCGGGCCCTTGGGCATCATCAGCCAACGTCCGCGCCGCGCCATGGCTTCTGCTGTGCGGCGCTGCTCGACATATGGGATTTCGTTGGCTCCGCCCCTCATGGCTCCATAGAGCTTGATAAGTGGGCGTAGGCGAGCTTCGATCGGCAACTCAAACTCCTGGTGGTGACGACGTTCTAGAAGTTAGAGCACAGGTGCAATGGTGCGTCGCTCGAAAGCGAACTTGGCGCCGGTTGAGAACTCAGCGAGAGTTACCTCCTCGGCTTGAGCTTGTGGTGCACCCGATGGGTCATCGTGAAGCGTCCAACTCACCAACTCGTCGCCGGTTGTGGGGCTTGGCGACACGAGCGCGGTGCGCAGATGACAGATAACCGCAGAACGCACGATCTCTGTACCTGTGGGTCCAGTGAGCAGCGCCGGCCAGCTCAACCCATCGACCTCAGAAGTACCGGGGCATGGCCTAATCGCTACGCGCAGAAATGAATCGTTCTCGGCGATATCAAAGTCCACATAGGACCTCGGTAGGAACATCGGATGAACCGCCAGCACCTTGGCCAACCCGGCGATCGAACGATCTGCTTGTAGCGCTGCTGCAAGACGTTTTGATGCCAACCCAGCGATCCCAATGGCCTGTTTGGTGGCGATCGGAAGTACCTCGTCTGGTTCTACCCGTTCGGTGATTTCGGTGAAGAAGGACCTCGAGAGCATCTGTCCCTGCAGTGCTACTTCGTCACAGATCCGAGATAGAGCTTGAGACGAGAACCTCTCCATCACGAGGTCCGGGTCGAGAGGTTCGCTGTAGTTGTTCCAGCCGTCGGAGCTGTCAAGCGAAGGTTCGCCATCTGAGAGATCGAGCTGCGCCGCGTTGGAGCGAGACATTGCCACCGCCTGAGCGGGCATCGGTACTGGGTCCGCGTTGTCGTCGATCGTGACGGTCCATTCGCAGTGGGGTTCACGATCAGCAGGCTCACGAGGTGGTCTGTGCACAGGACGAACCTGAGCACGCGGATTGCTTGCTACGGCGGTGGCATCGAAGGTGGGGTCCTCGATTGTGTGACACATCGTGTGCACATAGTCCTCACCCATTGGTTCAACGTCCATGAGCGCACCGCAATGGGCCAGACAGAAGCTCCCGTTCTTGTCGTCGCTCACGGTGTAGCGAAAGTCGAGGAACTCAGGCGGTGCTCCAATATCGAGTTGCATCCCCTTGAAAGCGGTCTCAACTGTTTCGCCTTCGAAACCCAAAAGGCGTTGCATCCGCTTGGTGTAGATCGGACTGGCGCCCATCCATTCACCGATTGCAACCTCGGCCATACCGTCTCGGTCAAGGCGTGCAATTGCCTGTGGCA
>JAGQSI010000309.1 GCA_020439605.1 Acidimicrobiales bacterium
CCGGGGCCTCAGCGGCCATAGCGGCTTCGGGTTCTGTGTCGAGATCTCGTCTCACCGCTTCGACCGCGGTTTCGAGTCTCAGGCGCACCTCGGCGTCTTCTATCTCGGCACGCTGAACCCGTTCGCGAAGTTCGCTCAGTTCTTTCTCGGCGCCTTGGCGTTCACGACGCAGTCCGTCGAGATGCGTGGTGACCGCCCGAGTGGCGTCCGATTGAGCGCGACGCCGTTCGCGCAGCACCGTCAACTCGCCTTCCACAACTTCGAGGCGCTCCCCCACGAATGCCTTCAGCCTCGTAGTGGCAACTCCACGCCTGTCCAGCTCCACTCGGCGGGTTTCGGCTTGGCGACGTGCCAAATCGTTGCGAGACAGCCTCTCGTCCAACTCTGCGCTTCGCTTTTGCAGGAAGCTGCGCCGTTCTTCGATCGCAGCCAAGCGCACCTCGACATCGTTGCGTTGAACACTCACTGCACTCGAGCGAGATTCGAGACGCTCACGGGCCTCTGCCATAGCCCGACCCTGCTCTGCGATATGGGCCTCTTCGGCCTCGAGCGCTGGCAGTCTGGCCTCTAGTTCTGCTTGGCGATCTGCGTCACGGCGAGCACGATCAGCAAGCTCCTTGGCCTGCTGGGCGAGGGTCTCGAGTTCCGCACCAGCATCTGCGAGTTCTCGTTCCGAACGAGCCAAGGCATCGGTGGCCGAGCGAAGCGCAGACGCGTTGCGATCCACTGCTCGTGCAGCCTCGACATCTGCTGCTCTGGCTTCATCGTTGGCTGCTCGTGCTGCCACCGCAGCCGCAATGGCCCGATCTGCAGCAATGGCTGCGGCCTCAGCTTTGGCCTGGGCTTCTTGCAACGCTGCGCCAGTTGCTCCAGAGCCGGCGGCGCCAACTCTCCAACCGGTGGAGCCAAAACGGTCTCCTGCCCGGGTTACCACCACAACACCCGGATCTGCAAGAGCGCGATCCACGGCTTCTGTCCAGTCCACCGCAACCTCGGTGGAGCCCACCAGCACATCCAACAACTCGTCCACGCCGGGGCGAATGCCTCGAACATGTGAGCGCAAACCACCGGTCAAAGATGGTCCCCGAGACCCGACGCCAAGCGCCAGAACCGCTCCAGAGGCGTCACCGGCACGAAGTTCAGCAAGAGCTTTTCGACCAGCGTCCACCGACTCGACCACAACCGCCGCGATCGCATCAGCCACCGCTGCTTCAAACGCTGCTTCCCAACCGTCGTCCACCTCGACAACATCGAGCAAGGTCCCGACGATCCCAGGAACGGACGCCAGCCGTTCTGCACCAGCGCGCGCCCGGGCCTCATCCAGCGCCAACGCCAATGCTTCGCCACGGGCATTCCATGTGTGGCGTTCTGCCTCGCCGGCACGCCTGGCTTCTTCGGCCAGTTCCAGAGCCTCGCCAGCCGCGCCACGTGCTGCTTCGGCATCCAGGCGGGCCTGTTCCAGACCAGCGGTCGCGCCTTGTGCAGCGTCTCGTTCTGTGCGATGGCGCTCTACATCTGCGCTGAGTCTCGCTATGCGCGCCTCCAGGTTGGTTACCCGGCTGGCTCCACGGCCAGATTCCGTGGCGCTGCGCTCAACAGATGCCCGAACCGCTTGGAGCTCGCCACGCACCTCCGCCGCAGCCCCGGTAGAGGTGGCAACACCTTCTGCCCATTCTCGCGAGAAATCCTGTTGAGCCAACTCGAGATCTGCTTCGGCACGTTCAAGCTCTGCGATATCGGACGCCAACGCCTCGGTGGAGACGTCTACCTCGCCGAGCTCACTGGCAAGACGAGCAGCATCTGCCTCCAGCGAGGCCACAACCGCTTGATCCACAAAGGCCTCACGGTCCCTCGCAATGCCACGCTCACGTTCGTTCAATACGGCGACAAGTCCACGGGCACGTTCTCGCAGAGACTCGAATCTCACCAAGACATCCCCGAGGTCATCTCCGCCCATGGCAGAAAGCTTGCTCTCGGCTTCGATCACATCTGCATCGAGCTGGCGCAACTTTGCCCGAAGGTCACGTTCTTTGGTGTCGAGCTCACCCTTGGAGCGCTGACCCTGTTCCAGGCGGGCACGCAATCTCGTGATCTCCTGGCCTGCGAGGAAGATCCGCAGATTCGTGAGTTCCTCAACCACTGCACCATGGCGACGAGCAGCGTCTGCTTGCTTTTCGAGAGGGCGAAGCTGACGACGAACCTCACGGAGCAGATCTTGGAGCCGAGTGAGGTTGCCTTCGGTGGACTTGAGGCGCCGCTCGGCCTTCTCCTTGCGGCGGCGATACTTCAACACGCCAGCCGCTTCCTCGATGATCAAGCGACGTTCCTCGGGCCGGGCGTTGAGCACCGCATCTATCTGGCCCTGGCTGATGATCACATGTTGTTGTCTGCCAACGCCCGAATCAGAAAGCAGTTCTTGAATGTCGAGCAGACGACACGGCACACCGTTGATCGAATACTCCGAGTCCCCATTGCGAAACAGGATTCTCGTGATGGTCACCTCGGTGAACTCGATGGGCAACAACCCAGCCGAGTTGTCGATGGTGAGAGAGACCTCGGCACGACCCAGCGCCTGGCGTTTTTGAGTACC
>JAGQSI010000310.1 GCA_020439605.1 Acidimicrobiales bacterium
CGAAATCGTCAGTGTGTTTGCCTCCGCCTACGCCGATGTCTCACAGAACTATCAGGCCCTCTTCGAGACACTGTTTCCCGGAGGTAAGGGTCGCCTCAAGCTCACCGAGCCGGACAATCTGCTCGATACCGGCATAGAACTTGAGGCTCGTCCCTCGGGCAAGAACGTGCGAAAGTTGTCGCTGCTCTCTGGTGGCGAGCGCTCGCTCACGGCTTTGGCCTACCTGTTCGCCGTGTTCAGGGCCCGCCCTAGTCCGTTCTATGTGATGGACGAGGTTGAGGCCGCCCTAGACGACGTGAACCTTCACCGTTTCTTGGACCTGGTGCACGAGTTCCGTGAAGAGGCTCAGCTCATCATCGTGAGCCACCAAAAGCGCACGATGGAAGCCGCAGACTGTCTTTACGGTGTGACCATGCAGCCCGGTGGTTCGAGCAAGGTTGTCAGCGAGAAGGTCAAGAGCTAGGGCAGACGGCTGAACCACAGCTGCGACATGACCGCCGAGGCGAACAACACCAGAAGGCTTGCGCCTACAAAGGTGCCGGAGATGTCTCGCAGTTCGGTCGTGTAGCCAATGGAGGAGCCAATGTCCTTGTAGACCGCTTTGAGCTCGTCCTGGGTAGCAGCGCTGAACGCGGTGCCGCCGGTGTCGTTGGCGATTTTGGTCAACGCTTCCGGGTTGACCGCCACCGAGATAGGGCCCTCTTCTCCGGGGAGATAGATAACGCCTTCCGGGGTGCCAAACGAGATCGTGGACACCGGTACCTGAGCCTTTTTGGCGGCTGCAGATGCCTGAGCATCGGGGCGCCCACTGGTTGTTTCGCCGTCGCTCATCAACACGATGCGAGCAGGCACCTCTTCACCATCGGGGCCCGGAGGGGCAGTCTTGATCGCATCTAGTGAAGCGAAGATCGCCTCACCAATCGCAGTGCGTTCACTGAGTCTCAACTGATCTATTGCTGCTAGCAGAACCTCTCGGTCCTGGGTTGGTGCCACCTTCACAACAGCGGTTCCGCTGAAGGTCACGAGTCCAACGTTGAGTCGTGGCGGGAGGAGTTTCACGAACTCCTTGGCCGCGGCTTGCGCAGCCTCAAGACGGGTTGGGGCCACGTCTGTGGCCTGCATGGACAATGAGACGTCCATCGCCAAGATCACCGTGGCGCGTTCTTGTGGGACTCGCTCATTGCGCGC
The DNA here is from genome assembly GCA_020439605.1 of Acidimicrobiales bacterium. Classification (GTDB taxonomy): domain Bacteria; phylum Actinomycetota; class Acidimicrobiia; order Acidimicrobiales; family Iamiaceae; genus Aquihabitans. The sequence continues at coordinate 1,189 of JAGQSI010000310.1, forward strand.
TGGTTTGGCAAATGCCCCGACCATCCCAGACAGGGCCAACAGCAACAACACGGCTGGGAGGTGGCGACGATATCCGGGCCGTTTGGGTGCCACGGTGTCCAAGAGTGCGAGGTTTGTGAATCGAACCGCGTACTTCGAGCGACGCTTGGCCATGACCACATAGGAGACAGCGAGCGCCGCAACGCCTACCAGAAGCCAGAGCCGTTCCGATTGGGTGAAAGTAATGGCGAGCACAGGGTTCATCGGGCCTCCCAGCCAGCTCGGCGGGCATGGACCCGTTCACGTCTTGAGGAAACAAACCGGACGATGTCCAGCAGCCAGTCCTGGTCTGTTCGAAGGATTAGGTGGTCTGCGCCGCTGGCACGAATGGCGCCAGCAAAAGCTGTGCGCTGGTCGAGTGCAGCCGCTGCATACTTGTCGCGCAGCTTCTTGCTGGCGGTTGGAACCTCTCGGGTTTCGCCCGTCGATGGATCCACGATTGATAGCACCCCAACATCGGGCAGAGTTAGCTCTCTGGGGTCGACGATCTCCACGGCGATGGTCTCGTGGCGAGTGGCGAGGCGTCTGAGCGCTGGCCCCCACGCCTGAGGGTCGCCCAAGAAGTCTGATACGACAACTGCGAGACCACGGCGACGAGCCAGCGCTGATGTGCGAAGAATCGCTGTGGGGAGATCGGTGACACCTTGGGGGGAACGAGGCGTTGAAGTGAGACGGTGCAAGGTGGACATCAGGTGGGTTCTCCCACCCTTGGCGGGAACCACCTTGGTGCCAGATCCCTGAACGGTCACGTTGCCGAAGCGGTTACCGGTGCGGTTTGTCAAAAAGCCCACAGCAGCAGTTGCCGATATGGCGAGGTCACGCTTCTCACACCAGGCAGTCCCGAAATCCATCGAAGCCCCAAGATCTGTAATCACCCAGGTTTCAAGCTCTCGATCGGCGATGGAATCTCGGACATGGGGTTCCTGCAGCCTCGCAGTCACGTTCCAGTCGATACGACGCACGTCATCTCCCGCTTGATACATGCGGGTCTCGCCGAGTTCGGAACCATGGCCGGGTACCAACCCCTGGTATTCGCCGTGCAAAAGCCCATCGAGCTTGTGGCTCACCGCAAGGTCGAGGCGTCGCAGGACCTCATCTGGTCCGGTGCCCGCAGTGCGCGGAGGGACGTTGGAGGGTGTCTCCACCTCAGATCGCGTCTCGTGAGGCCGGCGGCATCAACGGTGCCGGGATGGTTGAGGCTGGCGGCGGTGTTGGTGCAGCGTGTGAGGTGGGCGCTGAAGGTGAAGGCGCTGACGATGTCGGCGAGGTTGGAGGAACGCTCGGGCGCGATGCAGTGGCATCTTGGGAAGGGGCCACCCGAGGCGCTGGCACCGTGGATAGCAAGCGTCCGAGCA
>JAGQSI010000311.1 GCA_020439605.1 Acidimicrobiales bacterium
GTTGTGTTGATGGTTCTACCCGGTGGTCTCGGAGGGCTGGTGGCACGGCTACGAGATGGATGGCTGAGGAAACTCGCCAAGGGGGACAGCAATGACTGAATCTCGACGCGGGTGGCTGGGCGCTTTAGGCTGGTACCCACTGCTGATTCTGTTCGGCCTCAACATGGCCGACGAGCTCGATCGCTCCGCCTACTTCGTTCTGTTGCCCGACATCCGAGACTCGCTGGGACTGTCCAACAGTGCGATTCTCGGGGTGGTAACCGCAGCGGGTGCTGTCGCGCTGCTGCTCACCGTGCCGATCGCCCACCTTGCAGACCGCAAGAGCAGGGTGGTGATAACCCTGGTCGGCGCAGCGCTCTGGGGAGTTTTCTCGCTCGCCACTGGTCTGGCCGTCACGGTCTGGATGCTGGTCATTGCGCGCTCAGGTGCAGCAGTTGGCCAAGGAGTGGTGTTTCCTACCCACAACAGCCTGCTGGCGGACTACTACCCGATAAAGGCGAGACCCAGGGTCTATTCGATTCACAGGGCAGCCAACAGCGTTGGGCAGATTCTCGGTTTCGTGGTTGGTGCCGGGCTTGCAGCGTTGTTCAGTTGGCGCACTCCTTTCGTGGTGTTCGCCATCCCGACGATCCTGCTGGTGATCGCTGGGCTGAAACTGAAGGATCCCGGCCGTGGCCACTTCGAGCGAGAAGCAGCAGACCTCGGCAGTCTCGGCGAGAGCGACGAACCGCCGCCATCTTTTGCCGAGGCGATGCGCATGGTGTGGACCATCCGCAGTCTCAGACGGATCTTCGTGGCGCTACCGTTCCTTGCCGCTTCGATCATCGGGTTCGTCTCGCTGGCGTCGCTGCTCTACGAAGAGGTGTTCGGCCTAGATGCATGGGGCAGGGCCTGGGCCATGTTGCCGGTGCAGATCTTGGAACTCGTCGGCATCGCCATCGGTGCCAGATACACCACCCGTGCGCTCACCAAGGGGCCATCGCACACGTTCAAGGTCCTTGCTCTTGCCGCAGCTATTGCATCGGTGGCGGCGATTGGTTTTGCGGCCTCTCCCAACATTGTTCTCGCCGTAGCTGCCAACTGCGTGATCTCCTCGGCGTTGGTGATTGTTGGCCCCGGGGTGTTCGCCTCGCTGTCGCTGGCGATCCCGCCACGGGCGCGCTCAATGGGATTTTCAGTTGGGGCACTGTGGGTTCTGCCGGGCCTGATGGTGTTGCCCTTCGTCGGCTGGGTTGGAGACCATCTCGGTTTCCGATGGGGCATGGCGGTGATGGTGCCGGTACTGATGGTGGGGGCCTTGATCATTTCATCGGTGTCGGAACTCATCGACGACGACATCGCCCAGGTCTGGAGAGGCGCTGCCACCAGGGTTCAGATGCTCGAACAACGGGCCAAGGGCGAGCTGCCGTTGTTGAGCGTGCGTGGCGCCGAAGTTGCCTACGGAGATGTCCGGGTCCTGTTCGGGGTGGACCTAGACGTTCACGAAGGCGAGGTAATTGCCCTGCTCGGCACTAATGGGGCCGGCAAGTCCACCTTGCTCAAGGCCATCAGCGGGGTGGCCATTGCTGATCGTGGAACAGTGGTCTTCGACGGACGAGATATCACCCATGCTCCACCCGAGGAGATCGCACCACTCGGCATTGCTCAGGTCCCCGGTGGCCAAGGAGTGTTCCCGACGCTGAGCGTGGCGGAGAACCTCCGTGTGGCCGGATGGATGTTGCGATCCAAGGGAGACCTTCGCCACGAACGGGTTGAGAAGTCGCTCGATGTCTTCCCGGTGCTCAGACAACGCCTTGAGGACCCGGCCGCTGATCTCTCCGGTGGTCAACAACAGATGCTTGCTCTGGCAATGGCATTCATCAACGAACCCAAGCTGCTGATGATCGACGAGCTATCGCTGGGGCTCGCTCCAGTAGTGGTTGAACAGTTGTTGGAGGTGGTCCGAGATCTACGGGACCGTGGCACCACCATCATCTTGGTTGAACAATCCGTGAACGTGGCGCTCACCGTGGCAGACACCGCATACTTCATGGAGAAGGGCGAGATTCGTTTCCATGGGCCAACCGCGGAGCTTCTGGATCGTCCCGATGTCTTGAGGTCGGTCTTCTTCCAAGGAGCTGCCGGCTCGCTGGAGTCGGAGACCAAGCCTGTAGAAACCGACAAGGAACCAAGGCTGGTGGTGGAGCAGGTTTCGGTTTCCTTCGGTGGTATCAAAGCCGTGGACAGCGTTTCGCTCAGCGTTGCCCCCAACGAGGTCCTTGGAATCATCGGTCCGAACGGTGCGGGAAAGACAACCCTGCTTGACCTGATCTCAGGATTCACCCCAATGGATTGCGGCCACGTCCACATGGACGGCCTGGATCTCACCGGCGCCAGGGCCCACCGCCGCGCTCAACTGGGTCTGGGCCGCAGCTTCCAGGACTCGCGCCTGTTTCCTTCGCTCACCGTGGGAGACACGTTGAAGGTAGCCCTTGAACGGTGGACCGATATCAAGGACCCCCTGAATGCAGCGCTGCGGATGCCGGCGTTTGTTGACAGCGAGGTAGCGGTTGGC
>JAGQSI010000312.1 GCA_020439605.1 Acidimicrobiales bacterium
CCGCGACCGGCGCCCCTCTTTGGATGATGCGACGCATTGCATCGAGAGCTTCGGAGAACGTGGGGAAGCTCCACGCGCTCGACGCCGTCTTTGTTGGTTTGGGCCAGGCCCTTAGCCAAGCCCTGGTCACGATTCCCAGCGTGCCCTCTGATCCGACAAACAGTTTGGTCAGCTCGGGGCCGACCGCCTCTTTTGGCTGTCCTCCGGTAACAACCACCGATCCATCGGCTAGTACCACCTCGAGGCCAACAACGATGTCTTCGATCTTGCCGTAGCGATTTGAGAGCTGGCCGGCGCCACGACAAGCGATCCAGCCGCCGACCGTGGACAGAGCCATGGACTGTGGCCAATGGCCAACGGTCAGTGCGTAGGTGTCTTGTAGCTCTTGTTCGAACACATCCCCGAAAGTGCCGGCAAGCACCTCAACAGTTGCGGAGGTGGAGTCCACCTCAACAATTCCTGACATTGCTGTTAGGTCCACCACCACGCCGCCGTGCACTGGAATAACGCCACCAACAACACTCGAGCGCCCACCTGCGGCTGTTACTGGCACCCGCGACTCGTTGCAAAGTTTCATTACCGCAGAGACTTCGTTGGTGTCTCTCGGGCGAACAACGGCGCCCGCAACCTGGGGAACTTTGCCCTCGGTGGCCCAGATCATGGACAGCGGCCACCAGTCCCGGCTCGCTTCGGCAAGCTCTGCTGGGTCCAGCAGTACCTCGGAGCAGGCCTCGTTGAGACGGCGCAGGAACCCATCGTCAAGAAGTACTACGGGAGCTGACAGACGAGGAGCGGCAGATGCTGCGCCTCCGGAGATCTCGATGGGGGAGGTTGGAACCCCCGGTGGTGGTTGGAGAGTCACAGGGCGAACCCTAGGACGAACTCACGCCCCGAGTGACGCCTCGAGCGCGGTTTCTGGCAACTGTGGTGAATTTCGTTCGTGGGCCACGGCGCTTCGGTAACTATTCACCTGATCCTGGACCTCAGATTCTGTCAGTCCCAGGATTGGCGCTATCAGGTTGGCTACGTCTTGTGCGGCGTTGGCTGTGGCGTCTCGGGCGAGAAGTCTGGCCCTGGTTCTGCGGCTCAACACATCGTCCACCGACCGTGCCATCTCATACTTGGCTGAATAGACGGCTTCGGCTCGGACGTAGGGGAGGCCTTTCACCAGTGGCTGAGCCAGATCAGGATCTGTTTCGACCATGGCGAGGATGGTTGATGCCTCGCCGCCGTAACGGTTGGCGAGATGAACTGTGAGCGGGTCTGTGCTCGAGGCAAGTTCGTGGTAGCCGCTGGCTCCTCGAAGTTCGAGCTTGGCGGTACGCGAACCCCGGGCGATACCAGAAACCGAAGAACCCAACTGATGGACCACCTCGTCCACGGCATCCGCGGCCATCTCTCGATAGGTGGTGAGCTTTCCGCCGGTCACGGAAATGACACCGGACGGTGATGCCACAACCTTGTGGCGTCTCGACAGATCAGCGGTTCTTCCGCTCGAGGCTGCTTTCACCAGAGGGCGAAGCCCAGCCCAGGTCCCGAGAACATCAGTGTCCGAGATGCCGGTGAATCGCAGGGCATCGAGCAGGTAATCCACGTCTTCTCTGGTGACGGGCGGGTCCTCGTTGGGGCCCTGGTAATCCGTGTCGGTGGTGCCGATGTAGGTGAACTCACCCCACGGAACTACGAAGATGGCTCGTTTGTCCTTGGGCACCGGCACTACCACTGCAACGTCATTTTGGATCTTCGACCAAGGAACCGTGATGTGGATTCCCTTTGCGGGCCTGATCGAATCTGGATCGATACCCTCATCGAGGGTGCGGATCTCATCGGACCACACACCGCCCGCGTTGACAATGGTTGAACACCGAACCTCGATGTCTGCTCCATCGGCGTGAACGGTTGCACCGCTGACCCGACCAGAGGAGTCCTTGGTGATTGCCCTGAGCGAGGCGCCATTCACTGCGACGGCGCCGAACTCAATCGCTGCACTTCGAGCAACCGTGAGACATAGCCGTGCATCGTCGACGGTGGCATCGTGATAGAGGTAGCTCGAAGCGATCTTGTCCGCGGGCAGTGTTGGCATGTGTTCGAGAACCTCGGCGGGGCTGAGGCGTTCGTGGAACTTGCCAATGCGGGCACCACCGGTCAGGTCATACATCCACATCGACATGCCAAGAGCTCGGGCGAGCTTCTTGTTGATGACTCCACCAGAACCTTGGAACACAGGAAGAAGAAATGGCAGCAGCTTCACCAGATGAGGCGCGTTGGTGATCATGCGCTGGCGCTCATGGAGTGCTTCGTAGACCAAACGGATCTCGCCCTGTTGAAGGTATCTGAGTCCTCCGTGGGCCAATTTTGAGGACTTGGACGAGGTGCCGGAAGCGAAATCGTCTCGTTCCACCAACGCTGCTCTGAGGCCACGAGACGCCGCATCGAGGACTGTTCCGACGCCGGTAATGCCTCCGCCGACCACGAGAACATCAAATGGGTCATCTGCTAGTCGTCGCAGGCCCTCGGAGCGGTCGAACCAAGC
>JAGQSI010000313.1 GCA_020439605.1 Acidimicrobiales bacterium
AACATTCTTCTCAAGCTGATCCAAGCCGCGGACTACGACGTCAAAAAGGCTGAGACCGGCATCATTTACATCGATGAGATCGACAAGGTTGCTCGCAAGGCTGAAAACCCGTCGATCACACGCGATGTTTCAGGCGAAGGCGTCCAGCAGGCATTGCTCAAAATTCTTGAGGGCACCACTGCTTCTGTGCCACCTCAAGGTGGGCGCAAGCATCCTCACCAAGAGTTCATTCAGATCGATACCACCAACATTTTGTTCATCTGCGGCGGAGCGTTCGCTGGTATTGAAAAGATCATTGAGAGCCGCGCCGGAGCAAAAGGTGTGGGCTTTGGGGCAGACATCCGCAAGTCTGAGGAGAAGGACCTCTCCAACTTGTTGAGCAAGCTCATGCCTGAGGACCTGCACAAGTTCGGTCTGATCCCAGAGTTCATCGGTCGTCTGCCAGTAGTGGGTGTGGTGGACAACCTCGATGAGGATGCTCTCGTCAAGATTCTCATCGAGCCTCGTAACGCGCTGGTCAAGCAGTACCAGAAGGTGTTCGAGCTGGAAAATGTCGAGTTGGAGTTCACCGATGATGCACTCCAAGCCATTGCTCGACAGGCAATTCTGCGAGCCACGGGTGCTCGTGGTCTGAGGGCCATTCTCGAAGAAGTACTGCTTGATGTCATGTATGACCTGCCAAGCCGCACAGATATTGAGAAGTGCGTAGTGACCGCAGAAACTGTGTTGGAGAAGGTCAACCCGACGCTCGTGCCCCGTCAAGCCACAAGAGCCCCGCGGCCGCGACGCGCTGCTAGCTGAACAGCTCAACACAGACCCATCAGGCCGCTATCTCGAAGCTCGGTGCGTTGCGGGAACAACAATTGCTCTGTGGCGCTGCTCTCGCTTGGCGCGCTTGGGGACCCGCCCCGATAGCGTAATGAGACCGTGAATCTGACTGCCGCGCTTCGATATCTAGATCAACACATCAACCTTGAGGCCACTGCTGGTCGCGCCGAGGGTCTTTCGCTCGAGCGTATGGGGACCTTGGTTGGCGTACTCGGAGATCCTCAAAAGGCCTATCCGGTAATCCACATAACCGGTACCAACGGCAAGGGTTCGGTTGCCCGAATGGTCACCTCACTATTGCGGGAGTGTGGGTTGAGCGTTGGCACCTACACCAGTCCACATCTCGAAGCCATCAACGAGCGGATCGCCTACGACGGTGAACCCATCGATGATGCATCCTTTGCAGCTGCAATATCTGCGGTAGCTGCCGTCGAGGAGCTTGCAGGAATAACGCCCAGCTATTTCGAGATACTCACGGCGGCTGCGTTCACCCATTTCGCTGATGTGGCCGTAGACGTTGCTGTTATCGAGGTTGGAATGTTGGGCCGATGGGACGCCACCAACGTTGCTGACGCAACGGTGGCTGTTCTCACAAACATTGGCCATGACCACACAGACGGTGAGGGTGATTGGAGACGAGCGATCGCCGAGGAGAAGATCGGGATCGTAAAACCCGGCTCTACCTTCATCTGTGGTGAGACCGGAGCTGATCTTCAAGAGCTGCTCGGAGCAACTCTCGCTGAGCGAACCTGGCTCCGGGGAACAGACTTCGACTGTGTTCATCAGACTCTCGCCGTGGGTGGGCATTCCCTGACGCTACGAACCCCGCTCTGTGAGGTGGAAGAGGTTTCGTTGCCCCTCCACGGCTCTCATCAGGTGGACAACGCGTCGATTGCCCTGGCCGCAGTGGAAGCATTCTTTGATCGAGGAATTGATGAAGAACTCATTCGCCAGGGATTTGCTTCCGTCAATGTCCCTGGGCGTTTCGAGATCGTCCACCGAGAACCAACGATTGTGCTTGACGCCGCGCACAACCTAGATGGAGCAAGGGTCTGTCGAGCGACCCTCAACGAAGAATTCACCCTTCTAGGTTCCTTGGTAATCGTTGCCGGATTTCTCAACGGCCGTGAGCCCGCCGAGATGCTTGAAGCCCTTGGCGCTGGTGATGCCGGCTTCCTCATTGCATGCACCCCGGATTCGCCTAGAGCAGTTCCTGCGCCGGTTGTTGCCGCAGCGGCAGATTCACTCGGAATCGTTGCTGAGTCCGTTCCAGATGTCGAAAGCGCGTTGGCTCGAGCGCTGGCTCTGGCTGGACCAGATGATCTGATCCTTGTAACTGGCTCGCTATATGTCGTTGGCCCAGCTCGCACCTACCTTCGAACGGAGATATTGGCCCAATGAGTTCCTCGTTCCTGGCGCTTTCCAAGATTCGCCCAAACGATCCGTGCTGGTGTGGAAGCGGCAACAAGTTCAAGCGCTGTCATAAGCCTTCGACCGATCGTGTTCAGCCCGGCGAAATCTCTGCGAGACGTAGCGTCCCAGAGGGGATCGAGCGGCCGCACTATGCCGATCATGGTGGAACCGATGACCGCACAGAACCAATGGTCAAAGATGCCGACACGTTGGATCGGATGCGCAGGACTGGCAGTGCTGCAGCAGAAATTCTCCGGGAGGTTGGCAACGCCATTTCGCCAG
>JAGQSI010000314.1 GCA_020439605.1 Acidimicrobiales bacterium
GACGTGCCTGATCACATGCGTGGCCGGCATTAACCGTCCTGGCGTGGGGATCCTCACGGTGTGACCGCTGCGCTTCGCTGTGTGAGTACGTTCGGCGTGCAGCAGACGGTCCATGGGAGGTCAGAACCTCGATGCTCCCCGCCTCGGGAGGTCTGGGCGAGCCCCGCCCGACCTCAACCCACGCGGGTCTAGGGTTAGGAAATGACGAGACGTGACCAACTCCGTCTACGGCAGTACGTCTGGATATCGCGACGTCGTCAGGTAGCCGGAAACTTCGATCCGGATGCGTGGAGCCAATGACCATTCGTGACCCCGCTAGAATCTTGGGGGTGCTCCGGGACTCAGGGGAACGCACGGCGGACATCTCGGAAGCTAGAATGCTCATCGGTCTGGGGGGCGCAAGGGTTGAACGTGTTTCTCTGTCGCCCCTTAGCCGGTCCCTTGACTTCACCCTCGAGATGGCGTCGATGGCGCAAGCCGAGTGGCTGGTCGTTTGTGATGCTGACGTCGTGGTAGACCCGTCCGGCTTGGCTCAAGCGCTAGAGTGTGCTCGTTTGATGCCCTCAAACTACCTTGCCTTGACTGGCACCGTTGCTGACTGGTACTTCGGTAGAACCAGACCGGGAGGCCTGCGAATATACAGGGTCGCCCATGCAGGGGCTGCGAGGTGCCACTTACGGGGTACGGCACGTCTTGAGCGGCCCGAGAGTTCGATGATCCAGAGCATGGCAGAAGCCGGTTTCTCATCTGGCGTGACGCGGTTTTCGATCGGTGTGCATGATCTCGCACAATGGCACCGCGACTCCTACCGCAAGGGATTCTTCTTCGCTCACAAGCACGCTCAGAAGCTTTCGGATCTCGTACCACGGTGGCGAGAAATGTCTGCCGAGCACGATGAATTCCGAGTGGCCATGATCGGGCTCGCTGATGGGCTGACGTCGGATTCGGCTGCACCCGATGTATCAGCGTTTGATCCGGAACAGATTTACGACCGGCTGGCGAGATTCGGCCTGTATGAGCGCGGCCCTATGGATCCATCCGAACAGCGGGCGATTCAGGACCAGGCCGCCTATGCGTACAGGCACTCCGTCCGGTCGGGATGGTTGACAAACCCACTCCCGGAGTCGCCCTTTGCGCGATGGAACGAGTATCGACGGAGCGAACCGATAGTCGCAGCTTCAAGAGATGTGTTAGTAGATTATAGACGGCGCGGATTCACTAGTTTGATTGGCTGGCCCCGTCCTGGGCACGCAGAGCGGCGCGCTAAGTCACTCCGGGAAAAGTTGTTGGGCCAGAGCTGATGAGTCGGGTGGAGGAGTTCCTTTGGTTCGGTCATTTCCCGTCCAGTGGGCCGACGCCCGAACCCCTGATGGGAGCATTTACCGGGATCCAGTCGTGCGAGGAGGCGGTCCCAGCCCATCCATCCGCAGGCGTACTCCTGCGGACCTTTCAACAAGCCATTGAGCCGGTACTGGCAACAGCGGACCGACCTGTGGTGATACCCATATCCGGAGGGTATGACTCGCGACTGATACTGGGTGCTACTTGCGACATTCTTGATTCCAGCGAGATTGTTACATATACATTCGGCAACAGACAGTCTCTCGACTTTGGCCTGGGTCGAGCGGTGGCGAAGGCAGCTGGCGTGGAGAATATCCCGATCGAACTTGATTCAGTTGTTCACTCACTGGAAAGATTGCTCGTTCTGGCGGAACTGACTAGCCATAGATCAACCTTGTTCGATGTTCCGCCATTTGACCTCATCAAGGACTGCTTAGGTCTCGGCGGTACACACCTAAGCGGGTTCATGGGTGACCCCTTATCTGGCAAAATGGCATCAAGTGTAAGGGCGGCTAGCTGGGAGAACGCAGTCGAAGTTTTTGCGCAAACGAAAGCGCTAGCGAACGAACGTGAGAGCATCCTAGTGCCGAGTTTTGCTCCTTCCTCGGTACTGCCAGAGAGCCCTGTGACTTGGCTCGATAGCTTTCCATATGAGGAGCAGCTAAATTTCTCAATCCGGCAAGCATCGTATGTGTTTCCTCATGTGGCGCCAACCTGGCTTGACGTCCGTTTCCCATTTCTTGAACCCAGGTGGCTCGATCTGATGAGCAAGAATCGAGACCCAAGCTCTCTCAATCGTCTTCGGTGGAACTATCTTGAGATGTTGAAGGCGGGCTACCCACGCCTTGCATCGGTTGGGTCCAAGGATCTAGACGGCCTCGCCCTAAATGCCTCACCACTTCGAGTTCGAATACATGGAGGATGGAAACGAGAGCTCAGGCAAAGATCCGCTACGTTTGCTGCTGCGTCGCGGCGAAAGAGGCTCAACTACTTTGATTGGGACAAGGTGTACGCCTCAAGCCCTGAATTTGCTCTCTCCTGCAATGAGTTTCTCATTGAGGGATACGAGGACATCCTTGATGAAGCTCCAGGGCTAGGTACCCTTTCGTCGTTCTCCGGGGCTCAACGTCATCGGCTTATATCATGGCTAATTCTGCGGCAGGGCGGT
>JAGQSI010000315.1 GCA_020439605.1 Acidimicrobiales bacterium
AATCTGTCCTCCGTCCACGTTGAGGATCTGGCCAGTGACCCAAGCTGCATCATCGGAGAGCAGAAATAGGCAGGCACCGACCATGTCCGAGGGTTGACCCGGGCGCTTGATCGCCAGGTCCTTCACCAACGAGTTCACCATTCCTTCCCCTACCTGATTACGGGTGGCTTCGGTGTCGGTTGGGCCCGGCGCAATGGCGTTCACCCGAATGTTTCGTCCACCGAGTTCATGGGCCAACTGTTGGGTCAACCCGTTGATCCCGACCTTGGCCAAGCCGTAGAAGCCGGAGTAGAGCCACGCTGCGGTGGAGGACTGGTTGACAATGGCGCCTCCACCTCGCGCTGTCATGTGTTCGAAGCAGGCTCTCGTGACCACCAGGGCGCCGTCCATGTTCACCGACATGAACTTGCGGTAGTAGTCCCAGTCCACGCTTACGAGGAGGTCGAACTGCATTGAGCCGTAGATTGCTGCGTTGTTGACCAGCAGATCTATCCCGCCGAAATGTTCAACGGTGGTGGCAGCCATGGCGTTGGCGGACTCAGGTGAGCTCACATCACAGTTGATGAACAGGCCACGTCCAGCGTCTCCATCGTTGATGCTCGCTGCGGTTGCCTCGCCACGGGTCTGATCCACGTCAGCCACCACTACGTTTGCCCCTTCGGACGCGAGGGCCCTTGCATATGCTTCGCCGATTCCTCCGGCTGCACCGGTGACGATTGCCACCTTGTTGTCGAAACGTCCCACGTTGTCTCCTCAGGCTGATTGTGCGATTGCTTTGGTCTCGAGGTATTCCTCGAAACCCTGAATACCCATTTCGCGGCCGATGCCGCTGGCCTTGTAACCCCCGAACGGCATGTCGCCCGAGTACCAGACCCCGCCGTTGATGCTCATTGTCCCGGTCCTCACCGCTTGTGCCACCGCCCACGCCCGCTCGGGGTCAGATGAGTGAACTGCGCCGGAAAGACCATAGGGAGAATCGTTGGCAATATCGATCGCCTCATCATCTGTGTCGTAGGGGATGGCTACTAGGACCGGGCCGAAGATCTCCTCGCGAGCTACCCGTGAGGAGTTGTCGAGACCCACGATGAGCGTTGGGTCAATGAAGAACCCTCGTTCGTGATGTGCGCTTCGAGTCCCGCCGGTTGCAAAGGTTCCTCCCTCAGATGTTGCAAGCTCGAGGTATCCCTCAATGCGGTCGCGCTGGCGAGCGGAGATCACAGGTCCACAGATGGTGCCCGGATCTTGGGGGTCCTTGGCGCCGAGTGCTTCCATCGTTGCGGTTGCCGCAGCTACGCCTTCGTCGAAACGTGAGCGCGGAAGGAGAAGCCTGGTGGTGATGGCGCATCCCTGACCAGCATGGGTGCATGCCGTGAACGCCGCCAGAGACGCAGCCCCTGCAACGTCGGCATCGTCGAGAATGATGAAAGCCGACTTGCCGCCGAGTTCGAGAAACACGCGTTTGAGAGACTGGGAGGCAGCACTCATGACCTTGCGTCCGGTATCGGTGGAGCCGGTGAACGAGACCAGGTCCACCCGTGGGTCGCTTGAGAGCATGGCACCAACGCTGTGGTCGGCGCTGTTCACAATGTTCAGTACCCCGGGTGGGATCTCTGTTTCTCGAGCTGCGATGGCTCCAACCGCGGCGGCCGCCCAGGGCGTATCGGGGGCCGGCTTCAATACAACCGTGCACCCAGCAGCGAGAGCTGGGCCGATCTTTGCGAGGTTGATCTGGTGGGGGAAGTTCCACGGCGTGATCGCTCCGACCACGCCGAACGGTTCCCGAACCATGGTGCGCGCGGTGCTGATCCCCATCGGGGCGGCCACCCCGAGATCCACCCGCCACGGATAGCGCTCCGCGGTGGCGGCCGGGAACTCCAGATCGTCGACCGGGGTCTGCAGCTGACCTCGGAAGGTCAGCGAGCGGGGTGCCCCGGCCTCGGCAATGGTGATCTCACGCAGCGTCTCGATCTCGTCGTTGAGCGCGTCGCGTAGCTGGCCCAGGCAGTGCACCCGTAATGCGGTGTCACGGCACCAATCCGAGGAGTCGAACGCGGACCTGGCGGCGGCGATGGCGCGGTCGAGGTCGGCGGCCCCCCCCACCGCCGCGAACGGCGCGGTCAGAAGCCCGATGCCGCTCAGGAAGGTCTTTTCGGTGAGCCGGTCCTGGCTTACCGCCAGCGCGCGGCGGTTCGGGTGGATCGGGCGCAGCGCCTCCAGCGCGTCGAGCGCCGAGGTGGGGACGTTCTCGAATTCGTAGGTGACGACATCGACTGCACGGGCGAAGCTGGCGAGCGCCTCGTGGTCCTCGTAGGGTGCAGTCGCGACCGCGTGGGCGACGTCGCCCGCGGGCGGATTTGCCGCCGGTTCGAAGATGTGCGTCCGGTAGCCGAGCCGGGCCGCGGCGACCGACAGCATCCGGCCAAGCTGGCCGCCGCCGAGGATGCCGATGGTGGAGCCGGGGGGCAGCGGCTCAGTCATCCTGCGGCTCTTCGGGGATCGAGGC
>JAGQSI010000316.1 GCA_020439605.1 Acidimicrobiales bacterium
GAACGGCATGGGACCATCACCCAGCAGGGGCAGGTTCCATCCGGCACCGTGAATGTTCTGGTTGGAGGGCAACAGCCACACATCGCCCAGCTCATCCAACCATGTTCGATCTGGAGCGGCGATCTGAGTCCCGTAGATGTCATAGCCCGGCTGACCGATCGAGGCCATCGCATAAGACGACGCCAGGACTGTCCTTCGCGTCGATAAATACTGAGCGGGGTGCTCCTTGACCAAATTCGAGGCATCAGCGGCTGCTTGGTCATAGGCGGCGAGATAGCAGCCATGGTTGAAGTTTGGGATCAGCGGGGTCTTGTTGACGATTGTCAATGCCGCAGAATCGCCATAGGGCGCCTCACAGGGACCGGTGAACGGCTCGTATTGCGACAGCGGTCCCCATGGGTACTCCAGGGCCAGCGCACTGACACGACCCGCCTCCACGTCTGCCTCCACCGAGTCCCTGGTCATGGTGGCGGTAATACCTCGCTGGAGGTTGAACCCGAACCAACTCGATGCAGTAGCTCTATCCACGACCACTGCGTTCTTGCCCATCCAAAGCCCCACCACCAACACGGGCAACAGGGCTGCGCCAACCAGGAGACGCCATGGCGCCTTCCTCGACACTCCAACAACGAGCACGACGGCCACCACGAACAATGGATGAAAGAGACTTCTGGTCATAGCCAGCATGGTCAGGGTTGTCGTCAGTCCAACAAGTCCAGCAACGTCTGGGCTGCGCAGGTATCGCTGAGCGAACCACACCGCACAGATCAACATGAACGCCACGGGAACCTCGTAGCTCACGATGTTGATCGTGGTGAGCAGGTTTGGGTTGGCCATGGCGACCGTGGCCACCACACCAGCAGCGATCGGGTGGAGCCGCAGCCCAGCGAGTATGTCCGCCAACACGATCGTGGCTGCAACGAGGGTCAACAACCACATCACCATCAGGGTTCCCATCGCCGGGAAAGGGCTCCAGGCAACTACAGAGCCGACTACCAGATTGTGGATGGGAGGCTGGGTATGGAGATACCAGATGCCCTCCAGCGGATTGGTCTTCAATACCTCGAGTGGCAGTAGTTGCCAGCTCATTGCGATGAGCTCTTCGTGCATGGCAACGCCGGCATTCACCAACGTGGCCGCTATCGCCAACGCGCCAAGCAGCGCTACCCCACTACCACCAAGACGCTGCTTGATGGTGAAGGGATGAGGAGCAGAGGTCAGGGCGCTACGCCCGTCCCATCAACAGTTGACTCCAAAGGAGCTACCGCAGGAGGAGGCGAGGAAGCAACTGCAGTCTTGGCTGCCTGGTTCAATGGTTGCGGCCACAACCCCAGACCAACGGTGACAAGCACCGCAATGGCCAGAGTTGCCCGAGCACCAGCAGGCACCGTGTAGCGCGGGCCTTCCTCGGTTGCATCGGAGTCATACATGGTCAGAATGATCCGCAGGTAGACGTATGCGGAGATGACCGAACTCAACATGGCGATCAAGGCCAGCCAGAAGGACCGTGAGTCCACAGCAGCACTCAACACACCGAACTTGGCGAGGAAACCAGTGGTGAACGGTACGCCTGCTTGGGCCAACAAGAACACCAAGAACGCGAAGGCGACCAAGGGCGCACGCTTGGCGAGTCCCCGGTAATCCTCCAGCGAATGGGCGTTGTCTCCACTGCGACCAACCACGGTCACTACCGCAAAGCTGCCAGCAACGGTGACCGCGTAGGTGGCCAGGTAGAACAAGGTTGATTGCAGGCCCTTGTCCGATGCAGCCTGAATACCCAACAAGATGAATCCGGCGTGGTTGACCGACGAGTAGGCCAGCATACGCTTGACGTTGGTCTGGTTGACCGCCATAACCGCACCAACCACAAGAGTGGCCACGGCAACCATGTAGATCATTGGCTGCCAATCTGCCTGATAGCCGGAGAAGGCAAACATGTAGACCCGAATGATGCCGGCGAAGCCTGCGGCCTTCACTGCTGAAGCCATGTAGGCAACGATCGGGCTGGGCGAGCCTTCATAGACGTCTGGCGCCCATGAGTGGAACGGTACCGCTGCCACCTTGAACCCGAGCCCGACAAGCATCAATCCGAGACCGGCGAGCAACATCACGTCGTTGTTCAAGATGTTGTTGCCGAGGAATCCGGTTATGCCCGATACCGAGGTGGATCCGGTAGCGCCGTAGACGAGGGCGATGCCATAGAGGAAGAACGCCGATGAGAAGCCGCCGAGCACGAAATACTTGAACGCTGCTTCACCAGAACGAGCTCGACGAACATGAATTCCGGCAAGCACGTAGACGGCGATCGAAAGGATCTCGAGACCGAGGAACAACACCAAAAGGTCATTTGCCGCAGCCATGATGAGTCCACCCGATGCGCTGAGAAGAAGCAGCACGTAAGGGTCTGGGGACTCGAGGTTCTCTCGACGCAGATAGCCGGGGGTGAGCAGGCATGTCAGCAGTACGCCCACAAGGATCACTGCCCATAGGAACACGGTGAT
>JAGQSI010000317.1 GCA_020439605.1 Acidimicrobiales bacterium
CCGATCTGTGAAGTCTTACAGGTCGCTCCGAGAACAATTCGTGCTCATCTTGTCTGACCGGCGTCTCAACGCAGTATCGACGACGAGGTACTGACCGCGAAGATCGAGGCGTGTTACCTGGCGAACTATTCGTGTTACGGGTACCGCAAGATCTGTGCCCAGTTAGCCCGAGAGGACGTCAAGATCGGTTCGGATCGGTGCCGCCGTTTGATGAGAACTGCTGGGATACAGGGCTTACGGCGTGGCAAGACAGTGCGGACAACACGACCGGATCCAGCAGATGTGCGGGCAGCAGATCTCGTGAAACGCGACTTCGCCGCGACGCGTCCAGATGAGCTTTGGGTATCGGATTTCACGTACTGCTCAACATGGCAAGGCTGGTTGTATGTCGCTTTCGTGCTCGACGTCTACTCCCGTCGGATTGTGGGGTGGGCGGCATCGGACACGATGACGGTCGATCTGACGTTGAACGCGTTGAACACGGCTGCATGGACTCGGAACCGGCCTCTTGAGGGGCTACGGGCACATTCAGATGCAGGGTCTCAATACACGGCGTTGAGCTACACCGAACGCCTCGCTGACCTTGGTGCAGCGCCATCGATCGGTACGGTTGCTGATTCGTATGACAATGCGATGGCCGAAAGTTTGAACGGGATTTTCAAAACGGAGATGTACAAACCAATGGGCCCGTGGCGCACACGAGCAGATCTGGAGTACGCGATTTTCGAGTACGTCGATTGGTATAACAACCGGCGGTTACACGAGCAGATCGGGATGATCCCACCAGCGGAGAAAGAAGCGAACTACTACACTTCAATCCGGAACCAGGACCAACCGGTCCCGGCCTAACCAAAACCCTGCACCAAACCCCGAGCGATTCACCTCCACTTCCACGACCTCCGCCACCTAGCCGGAACCCTCGCGGCGGGAACTGCTGGCGTCACCACCAAGGACGTGATGTACCACCTAGGTCACGCCACCCACCAAGCCGCCCTCCGCTACCAACACGCCACAAAGGAGCGCCAACGAGCCATCGCCGATGGCCTCGACGATCTGATCGGTGATCGGGGCTGAGCCCGAGGCCGACTACCCCGCCACTGAGAACTGTTGTGCGTAGGCGATGCCGTTCTGGTTCTCGATGAGCTTGACGATCGGTGTGTCGGACATCGTCAGCATGCACGCGTGGTGAACTGTCAGAACCGCCTCCTGTAGGACTTGGTCGTCCTCGAGCGCCACGACCTTGAGGCCCATGCTCTCCGCCTTCGCCGCGGAGATGTGGCGGTTGTGGGCTTTGGTCGCCGCGTGGCTGCCTATCTCGTCGATCACAGCCTTGGCCTTCTCAGTCGCCTCAGGTTCGTCCTTGAACATGCCGGTCGCCAGCCACTCGCAGGCCATCTCCTCGGACCACTCGATGGCCTTCTCGCACGCACCGATGAGGCCGGGCGGGTACTTGCTGATGACCAACTGCCAGAATGGCATCCGGGTGGGATCGGCCTTGGTCTCGGCGTGGGCTCGAGTCCATTCCTCCACCACGGCGTGGGCTGGCATGCCACCGATCTGGGGGTCGATCGGACCAAGGCTGGAGTGCTTTCCCATGACGATCTCGCGACACGACAGCGCGATCATCGTCCCAGCTGACAGTGCCAAGTGGGGCACGATCGCCCGCACGTCGCCATCAAACATCTGCCGGAGGTAGTGGACCAGCGACTCCGTTGCGGCGGTGTCACCTCCGGGAGTGTGGAGGACCAGATCCAAGCCGAGGTTGCGGTCCAGCTGATGGACGGTCGCCATCAGCCCGTCCTTGTCCAGATCGGTAACGGAGAAGTCGACGCCGGACTGCCCAAGAAGGTGGCCGCGTTGAAGCCATCCTGAGTAATAGACGATCGTGTTGCGGCCCGTGTGCTCGCTCAGCTCAGCCAAGTACTTCCGGCGAGTCAGGTCGTACGTGGTCCCGGCAGCGTTGACCTCTTCAACCAGCGCGCTCCAACTTGGCATGGGGCGGTTGTAGTCGATCTATCGGCGGGGCGAGCGGACCTGCGACGAGTTCGACAGGCGAAGCTCCACCACCGGGTGGCTGTGCTCCTCGGCAGGAGGTTGCGAGACCGGGCCGCCCGACCCCGGCCGGACAGAGAGCCGTATCACCTCATCGAGCCAGGCCGGACGGGTCGCCAGGTTGTCGTCCACCGGAGCCTCCTTGATGTGGGTAGCACATGGTGCCACCCGAGCGTCGGTCTCGCATAACTGATATCAAGATAACAACTACGACCGCCTCCGGCGGGGATCCGTGATGGGCAGACCTCGAAGCAACGAACCGAAGAAGCACCAGGTTCTCGTTCGCCTTACCGCGGCCGAGATGGAGGTGCTGACGGCCATCGCGCATCTAGAAGGGACGACGCCGAACGGTCTGGTTCGCAGGATCGTCGCGCAGGAGGTCACGCGGATGGAAGCCGATCCACACGTGCGCGCGGACATCTCTGAACTCCAGTC
>JAGQSI010000318.1 GCA_020439605.1 Acidimicrobiales bacterium
TCACTTGTCCCAGCCTCCCTCGAAAACGCGCCCGCGGGCGCGTTTGGTGTCTTCACGAAAACGCGCCCGCGGGCGCGTTTGGTGTCTTCACGAAAACGCGCCCGCGGTCGCGTTTAGAAGCTGCCGGATACTTCGAGGGTGTAGTTCTCGGGGGAGCGGTCCGAGCCCACAGACTCCACTACAACCGTGAGAATCCCGGCATCGGAGCCAAAGCAGTCAGATTCCCTGGCGGTTGCGACCGCCGGTGCGCCGTCGGAACTGATGGCCGAGGCGAGTTCGTCGTCGTCTCGTAGGACCCGCACCCTTTGCGTAGCGCCGAAGGGTGCGGTGAGGGTCACGTGGAGTGTGCCGTCGCAGGTGAGGTGAAGGTTGTCCTCAACTTCGATCTGGTAGGTGTCGGTGTCGTCGGTGGGGACGAGGTTGGCTTGGACAGAGTTGGCGATGAGGGTGCCATCGGGTGGCCCCTGCGGTGTGGCTTCGCAGCCGTTGACTGGGTCCTGGTCGTAGTCGGCTGACTCGTCGAGACATTCTTTGCCGTCGGTGTTGGGGGCGGGCTCTTCGCCGCAGGGCTGATAGGGCAGGTCCACGCATGGTTTGGTTGTGGTGGTTGCGATTGTGGCGACCGTGGTGCGGTCGGTGGTGCCATTGTTGGACTTGTTGTCTGCCGACCCGGACGTTCCTGAACTGCCGCTCATGAGTAGCGCTCCAACGCCGATTATCGATGCCACCGCAACTGCGGCAGTGACAGCGATTCCTGCACCGCTGCTGGTGACTCGGCTTACTGCGGTGTTCACCTTGGTGCCTTCAACACCGTCGAGACCCGATGTACCTCCACGGAGTGCAGCAGCCGAGGGGCGATCTTCGGGTTTGGCGGCGAGCATTGCATCTATCCGAAGACGGTTGGCTGCCGACATTGAGCGAGGTGCCTTGTCCACCTGTCCTGCCGTTGCACGCAGCATCAGCACCTTTGGTTCTGCCACTCCGAAAGGCCCCTGACCGGTGGCGGCGAACAATAAGGTGGCACCGAGGCTGAATATGTCGGTGGCGGCAGTGACCTTGTCTCCGCGGGCTTGTTCTGGCGACATGAACCCGGGCGTACCGACCACCATTTGCGCTGCGGTGAGCCCGGCGGTGACATCACGGTGGCTTGCTACCCCGAAGTCTGCGAGCGCAGGGGTGCCGTCTGCTGCGAACAAGACGTTGGCCGGCTTGATGTCTCGGTGCACGATGCCTTGGCGATGTGCTGTGGCGAGTGCATCGAGCAGGGCGTCCGCCAGTTGTTCGATCTCCTCGTCGCTGAGCGGACCTTGTGTGGCCACCCGTTGAGACAGGTTGCCGCCGGAGAGATACGACATGACCAAGACGAGGTCGTCGCCGTCGTCAATGACTTCTTCGAGTTGCACCACGTTGGGATGACGCAACTGCTGGAGGACTTCGGCTTCACGCCTGATGCGGGTGCGAGCGGTTTCGAGTTCCTCGGGTGTTCCGTGCAGGGACAGTCGTTTGACCGCTACTTCACGCCCGTCGGGGGTGCGCTCGAGATCAACAACACCCATGCCGCCCCGTCCTAGGCGGCGCACGAACTCGTAGGTCACGCGACAAGGGTAGAAGGTGGGCGCTCCATATTTTGCAGCACGAAGTGTGAAACCTGCCCGCTCATTGTCAGTGGGGCCGGGTAGAGTGGTTTTCGTGACAGAGATTGCTGACACCGAAATCGTTCTTCAAGAAGCCATGGCCGTTATCGACCAGGCGTTAGGCACCATGCAGACACGGGAACTCGTTTCTTCAGACGAGGTTTCGGATCTGTTGTTGGATCTTCGTCTCCTGCTCGCAGGGATTGAGACGAAGGTTCCCGCAGTTACTGGCGTTTAGCTCCCTGCCGGGGCCTTGGTTTGGCCTTTGGCGTCCCGAGGCGGATTAGTTCATCGAATGACGCGGCTATTTCGTCGCGCAACGCCGCTGGGTCCTTGACCGCTGCGGTGTCTGCATGCAGGCCGAGATGTAGAACGCCGAGGTAGCTCATGGTGGTGAGGTTCCAAGCGGTTCCCGCTATCGGGCCTACTGGATAGTTGGCTGTGAGCATTGCTCCGGCGATGTAGAGCGGGAACGGTGCCGCTCTGACGTTTGAGGTGGCGAAGTCCACGGTCGAAACCTGCTGGCGTGCGATCTGCACGAGAAGCTGGCGTGGCAGCAGGTTCACTGCACCTGCTGCCGAGTTCACGAAGTTCATCGCCTTTTCGGTCTTGGTAACGGCGAGCCGATCGTGGATTTCGTTGAACCGGGCGATCGGATCGGCTCCTACCGGCACCAGCACACGAGTTGGGGTGAATGCGTTTCCACCGGGGGAGCGGTCGGTGCGGTTGCTCACCGGCATCGAGATGCGCAGCTCATCTATGTCGATGCCGAAACGTCGGTGGTACGCGCCGGCGCCACCAGCGGCGGCAGCGACGAACAGATCGTTGACGCTTCCACCAAGATTGGCGGC
>JAGQSI010000031.1 GCA_020439605.1 Acidimicrobiales bacterium
GCTGTGACGGCAAAGCGCCGCTGAGCATCGTAAATGACGGCGAGGGCCATATCCCACGTCGGGGCCAAATCCGTTCAGAGCCACACGCGACAATGGGCGCTATGACATCGACTCTTCACCCCGACATGACACCCCTAGCTGATCTAGTCGGCACGTGGAAAGGAACAGGGTCAGGGTCATATCCAACTATTGAGGACTTTGAATACCTCGAAGAGTTGACCTTCAGCCACGTTGGCAAACCGTTTATGGCTATGAGTCAGAGGACCCGCCATCCAACAACTTCTGTGCCGATGCATGCCGAGACCGGCTACATCCGGATTCCCAATTCCAACACTGCAGAACTGATCGTGGCGCACCCGACAGGGTTGAGCGAGGTCGGAACCGGCACCGTTGAGACGGGCTCACTGACTATCAGGTCCGTTGTCTACGCAACTCCGAGCGCCAAGGAAGTCTCTGCTGTCGAACGAGAGATCCGCTGGAACGAGAGTGAACTCATCTACAACTTGAGTATGGCGGCGGTGGGCCAACCAATGCAGCACCACCTAGCCGCCAAACTCATCCGAGTTACGGGCTAGAAAGCCACCTACCCCAAGTCGGGGATTGTTGAGAGTCCTTCGGCAAGGCGTTGCTCGGTAACATCTTCATCCACCATGCGGCCACCTAGGTAGGCGTCGTAAGCGGCGAGATCGAAGTGGCCGTGTCCACAAAGTGCGGTGAGGATCACAGTTTCCTCGCCAGTCTCCTTGGCACGCTTGGCCTCACGAATGGCTGCGGCCAATGCATGGGTCGGCTCTGGGGCAGACACGATGCCTTCGGTGCGAGCAAACAAGATGCCAGCCTCAAAGCACTCGGTCTGAGCTATGGAGATCGCCTCCATCAATCCGAGTTCGTAGACGTGGGAGATGAGCGGTGCCATACCGTGATAGCGAAGCCCTCCCGCGTGGATTGGATCCGGCACGAAATCGTGACCGAGGGTGTGCATCTTCATCAGCGGCGTCATACCTGCTGCATCGCCAAAGTCATAGGCATAGGTACCACGGGTGAGTGTGGGACATGAGGCTGGCTCCACTGCACGAATGACTGGTGCCATGCGTCCAGCCAACTTCTCTCGTAGGAACGGGAAGGCAAGGCCACCGAAGTTGGAGCCACCGCCAGTACAACCAACGATCACATCCGGTCCGGCTTCGCCGGCCTTTTCGAGCTGGAGTATCGCCTCCTCACCGATGATCGTCTGGTGCAACAAGACGTGGTTCAACACGCTTCCAAGGGCGTAGCGAATCTCAGGATCTTGAGCGGCTACCTCAACAGCTTCTGAGATCGCGATTCCCAGCGAACCCGGGTGCTGGGCATCTTCGGCCAGGTATTTCTTGCCAGCTTCTGTCAGCTCAGATGGCGAACGATGAACCGCAGCACCAAATGCCTCGATCATCAGACGACGGTAGGGCTTTTGGTCATAGCTCGCGCCCACCTGCCAGACCTCACACTCGAGGTCGAACAATGCGCATGCGAACGCCAACGCTGTTCCCCACTGACCAGCACCGGTCTCTGTGGTGAGCTTCTTCACGCCCGCCTTGGCGTTGTAGTACGCCTGAGGAACCGCGGTATTGGGCTTGTGGCTACCGGCGGGGCTTACGCCTTCGTACTTGTAATAGATGCGAGCGGGGGTATCGAGAGCCTGCTCCAGGCGATGGGCCCGAAATAGCGGACTTGGCCTCCACTGGTGGTATACGTCAAGCACAGCGCCAGGGATGTCGATGTATTGATCCGTCGAGACCTCTTGCATGATGAGATCCATTGGAAACAGTGGCGCAAAGTCCTCCGGGCCGGCAGGCTCGTGGGTACCGGGATGCAGCGCTGGCGGAGGTGGCGACGGTAGGTCCGCCACCACGTTGTACCAGCGCGTCGGCATCTCGGATTCGTCGAGTGTGTACTTATGTTGGCGAACTGATTCGTCCATGGCCGTCCTTGCTTGTCATGTGGCTAGGTGTGCAGGCGAACCTAGCCAATGTTCAAGCAGCTATGCGGCTTCGGTCTCTGCCTTGGATAAAGGTTGTCCCCCAGCGCGCTCTACCACGATGTCCACACACCGCTGAATCTCGGGGTGCAGCAAAGCAACCAGTTCATCGGGATCGGTGGTCTCGACAGGTATTGGCATTCCAATATGTACGTAGGGTCGTTTGGCGCCCGGCAGGACCGGCTTCTTGTAGTCCTCTGGTTCTTGGCCGTAATAGAAACCCATCGGCAACAAGACGACCGGCACCTTTTCTGCTGCTGCTATGGCAGTATGGGCCACACCCTTCTTCAGAGGTTGGACCACTCGGTGATCTGTTCTGTTGCGGGTGCCTTCCCAAAACCCAGCCATGGAGTGGCCAGCTACGAGCTTGGAGACCTGGGTCTTGCTTGCTAACTCAATAGCGTCTCGATACTGCTGATTGATCTCGTCGGTGATCTCCACCCCTTGGCGGCGTAGGTCCTCAAGACGAAATGTGGGCAGTGCTCCAAGACCATCGCAGGAGTTGCGAAGAAGCTTGCCCTGCCACCCGCGACGTCGGAACAGCGATGGCTCAGAGGGAATGAAGGCCCGTCCACCTATGGGGCGCAATGGCTCGAAGGTTTCGGCTGTAGAGACAATGACGTACTGATCGTCGCCAGTTAGGTGATTCGGTGAGATCACGATCCGCGCACCATTGGCCAACGCCTGCGAAATGGCGTCACCTGCACCTTCATCAGCGGTAATGGACACCTTGTAAACACGCGACAGGACAGTGTGAGCAAACTTGGCAAAAGCCTTGTTCTGCTCATGGCTCTCGTAATAGCGGTATACGGCTTCGAAGTTGTCCAGTTCTACTTTGGGGCGACTCATGGAACCTCACTTTACAGTGCCTACCTACCAGTCGGTAGGCACTGTGACCCATGGCACCCCAACCAACGTGAAAGCCACAGGTTCCAAGGGTGCGGCAACGGTGACTTGGAGTGGCTCAACCAATCCGGGCGGAGCACCAATCATTGGGTACCGGGTGACGACCTATGACCAGTTCGGCGCTGGCGATTCAGTTGACCTCCCGGCGTCAGCCAGATCCGCAAGCATCACCGGGCTCGACAACGGACTACCAGTCTCATTCGTAGTTCGGGCAAACAACTCGGGAGGCTACAGCCCGCAGTCCACCGCATCGCCCGTGATCATTCCTCCGTTCAGCTCTGCGGCGTCTTTCATAAAGCGAATGGCCTTGGACTTCCTGGGCCGCAATCCAACCACCGCTGAAACCAATGCTGCATTGCCCTACATCCACTTGGGAATCTCTCCAGGCGCAACCGCTTACAACTTCCGCAAGTCATCGGACGGCACCACAACGGTTGATCCAACAGCTCGGCTCTATTTCGCATATATGCAGCGGATTCCAGACAAGGGTGGCTTCCAGTTCTGGCTGGGTAAGAAACGAAGTGGCTGGACTCTCGCAAGGATGTCTCAGACATTTGCCACCTCGAGCGAGTTCATCAACAAGTACGGAGCGCTCACCAACCGACAATTCGTCACCCTCATTTATACCGATGTGATGCAACGCCCTGCCGACGCAGCCGGGGTGAACTACTGGACAGCCCAGCTCGACACCAAGAAGAAGAACCGGGGCGAGGTGATGATCGGGTTCAGTGAATCCAGCGAGTACAAGCACCGCAAGGCCGCTGAAGTAGATGTCGCTGTCACCATGATCTCGATGCTTCAGGCCAACCCGGATCCAACCGAGTACGCAAACAACGTGACGTTCCTGAAGAGCGGCAACTACCTCGCAGCTCTCGCAGCCCAGATCCTCAAAGATCCACGTTTCACGGCTCGCTTCTGATGTTCAGGCACTCTTTGACGAGCCACGTCACCATCTACGCTCCTACCGCATGACTCAACGTCGCCTAACAAGCCTCGTCACCGGGGCAAACACGGGGATCGGTTTCATAACCGCACGCGAACTAGCGAGGCGTGGGGACCGTGTAATCGTCGCGTGTCGGTCAGAGGCAAAAGCATCCCGAGCTATCGCCGAACTCACGGCAGCCACCGGCAGTCCTGATATTGAATTCTTGGAACTCGATCTCGGAGACCTTGAGGCTGTGAGAAGCTCGGCCAACAAGCTGTTAAAGCGGGGCGAACCCATCGACATTCTGGTGGCCAACGCTGGTCTAGCCGGCCAGAGGGGGCAGACAGCTCAAGGCTTCGAATTGGCCTTTGGCACCAATCACCTTGGCCATTTCCTGTTCGTTACAGAGCTTCTCGAGCTCATACGCTCGGCTTATCAGCCGGCCCGAGTAGTGGTTGTGTCAAGCGAAGCGCACTACAAACCAGATTCAATTCCCTGGGAAGACCTGACCAAACCAACCAAATCCGTCACCGGACTAGCCGAGTACGGGGTATCGAAGCTGGCCAATCTCCTCTTCGCTCAGGAACTAGCCAGAAGAGAACCCGAGATGTTCGTGGGTGCGTTGCATCCGGGCGTGATCGCATCTGATGTCTGGCGAAGCGTTCCCTGGCCGATTCGCCCGATCATGACCCGCTTCATGAAAGGCACCGAGCAAGGCGCAAAACCTTCCCTCAAGTTGGCAATGTCCGATGAGGTTCTTTCCCACAGCGGATCGTTCTGGTTCGAAGAGAAGCTCAAGGAGCCCAATCGAGTTGCTACACCAGACTTGGCGGAAGAACTGTGGCAACGCTCAGAGCAATGGGTCTCCAAATAGACAAGAAATCCGAGGGTTGTTTGCGATTTCTGCTTTATCTGTTACAGTTTTATGACGATAGAGACCAGAGGCCCCATCCGGGGGCTGAGGAGGAAACCCGTGCATCGACGTTCGCTGGCAGGTTCACTAGTAGCTGCCGCCCTCGCTGTCGGGCTTGTCGTTGTTCCACAGTCGGCGCAGTCCGCTCCGCGTGGAAACGCCCGTGAGGAACGGGTGAAAGTACAGGCTGAGCAGGCAAAAGTCGCTTCACAGATCAATACCAATAAGGCTTCCAAAGAAGAGATTGACGAGGCCATACAGGCTCTCAACGACAACCTTCGCTCCCAAGAAGCAGCCCTGGCACGAGTTCAAGAAGAGGTTGCTCAGGCCAAGAAGGACATTGCAGACGCTGAGGCCGCAATCAAGCGACTCGAAGAAGAAGTGGCAACGCTCAAGGCAGAAATTAAGCGTCGTGCAGTCCACTCCTACGTAAGTCCTCCAACCGACAGTGCCCTTTCTGTTCTTGAAACAAATGACTTCGTCAGTGCCTCAAGTCGCAAGTTCTACCTAGAACTGCGTTTCCAAGACGATGCCGATGTGGCCGACCGACTCGATGGTGCCCTCAATGACCTTGACTTCCAGCGAGAGAAGGCCGAGGAAGCCCGCAAGACCGCAGAGGCCAAGGAGAAGGAACAGGCCGAGCGCACCGATGCCGTACGTGCGGCAAAAGATGCTCAGCAAAAACTTGCGGACAAGTTACAGGCCACCATCAACCAGCAGATCGAACGTTCCGTCCAACTCGCGGCCACGGACCGCAAGCTCGCCAAGCAGATCGCAGATGAGCAAGCTGCGCTGGTAGCACGCCTCGCTGCACAGCAGGCCATGCAACGCAAAGCTCAAGCAGACGCCGCTGCCCAGGCCGCTGCTCAGCAGTCCGCCAACCAGAACCCAGACGGCGGAGAATCCAAGCCACTTCCTCCCGTTAGCGGCCCAACCGGCGGCGGCACCGGAACTGGCGGCATCCCGCTATGCAATGCCGCTGGCATCACCCTGAACTGCGCTATCGCCACACAGGCCACCAACATGCTCAACGCTGCACGTGCCGATGGTGTTGCACTCAGCGGCAGCGGCTACCGAGATCCTTCACGTCAGATCGAGCTGCGCCAGGCCCACTGCGGATCTAGCTACTACGCGATCTATCAGATGTCTCCATCTGCATGTCGTCCCCCTACTGCCCGGCCAGGTCAGAGCCAACACGAGATCGGTCTCGCCATCGACTTCTCCAACTGCAGTTCACGCGGAACCGCCTGCTATCGCTGGCTAGCCGCTAATGCCGCTAGCTACGGGTTCTACAACCTTCCGAGCGAATCGTGGCACTGGAGCACTTCAGGCTCGTAATCACTGCTTTGAACCATAACTGGTTCTAAGCAGATAGGCCACCCGCGCTAAGGTGGCAAGCCTTGCTGGCCGTAGCTCAGTTGGTCAGAGCGCCGCGTTGTGGTCGCGGATGTCGGGGGTTCGAATCCCCTCGGTCAGCCCATGTGATGTCGTGAGACATCGGAAACCCCTGAACCTCCGGGTTCGGGGGTTTCTTTCGTTCTCGGTTCCGAGTTTTCCGGTGGGTTGATAGCCCTTGGGTGAGGTAGCTGGATATTGCCATCACCCGCGACATGGCTTTGCAATGCCCTGGAGTAACACAGCGTGGGCACGTTTTGGGAGTCGTTACAACCCACTGGTTGGATCGTCCCCCTACTCGTCCGACTAAGATCTTCGGGCGCCTCTAGCTCAATGGCAGAGCAATGGACTCTTAATCCACAGGTTGCGGGTTCGAATCCCGCGGGGCGTACAGCTCGGAAGCCCCTGCCCATGCAGGGGCTTCCGCCATTTTTCGGCCGATCTTGAGGCCCCCCTGGATCTCGAAGGTTGTGCTCTTAACGTTCGAAAGCGCTTACGACCTCGATGTGGCTGCTGTGACCAAACAAATCAAGGACCGTCGAGCTCTTGTGTTTGAATCCTTCGTCAACGAGAAGGGACGTATCGCGTCCCAAAGAAGCTGGATCGCATGAAACCAAAACGCACAAGCGTGCCCCGGTAGCACCAACTGACTTCACCACCGATGCACCCAGGCCAGAGCGAGCTGGATCCGCCACCACGATCTCTGCTGGAGACGGCCGCCATTTCTCCATGGCTACCTTGATAATCCGGGCATCTATGTCTGCGAGATTGTGTCTTGCGTCTGAAACTGACGACGCGCTGCGCTCTACACCGACAATCTGACGAACCGAACTGCTCTCGCCGAGTACGCCACCGAACAGGCCCACTCCACAGCAAAGGTCCACGAGCCGACCAGATCCTGTCGAGGGGGCTGACGTGGACCCTGATCCCGGTCCAGATTCTTGGTCGATACCTAACCCAGCACCAGAACCGAACCGGTCGACATAGTCACGCACCACCGACACCAGGGCATCTGCGCCCTGGGCACTGGCCTGAAAGAACGACTCGGCTGAAACCCGCCAACGCCGGCCTCCGACCTCTTCGTGGAACCACGCCCTTCTACCAGCACGCAGCTCATCGGCACCGACCAGCAATACATCAGATGGTACTGAAGAGCCAGCGGCAGACGGACCCACGATGACAAGGCGCTCGGAAGTTCTTGCACCTACCCTGATGGTCACGTTTGCCCCTGGAGCGAACGTGGATGTTTCCACAATCTCCTGAACCAGCGGATGAGTGATGAGACATCCAGCTATGTGGATTGGATCGTGGCTGCGCCTCCTTCGCAATGAGAAGCGCCCTTCGCTGTCCGCAACTCCCTTGACCGTGGTTCTCAGGTGATCTGCGGACAGTTTCGGACCCGCGAGCACAGTCGGGTTGTGAACCTTGCCCTGACGTTGAAGAACATCTGAGATCAACGACCGGCGCAGCAAGGGCTGAGATGGCTCAGCCACGTGTTGCCAATCACAACCGCCGCATCCATGCGCTACGAGGCCACACGGCGGCTCGACCCGATGCTTCGATGGGGTCAGCACGTCAACCACAATGGCGCGGGCGTGGTTCTTTCGTTCTTCCACCACCTCAGCTCTGACAACTTCGTCCGGCAACGCCCCTGCCACGAATACGACTCTGCCACTGTCCTCACGGGCTATGGCCTCGCCACCAACGGCGAGCGCCGTCGTGGCCAACTCGACGGTAGTCACCGTCGCATCCTACTTATCCGTGGCGCCGCCATAGGATGAGAGGGTGCCGTTAGATCACTCCCCCCGCAAGATCCATATTGCCCCCTCTGTGCTGCCCGCAGATTTCTCCAAGCTTGGAGACGAGTGCAGGGCTCTCGAAGACGCCGGTGTGGACCGGATCCAATGGGATGTAATGGATGGCCAGTTCGTCCCCAATCTCACCTTTGGCCCAGACGTCATTGCGGCATGTCGCCGTCACGTACAGGTTCCATTTGAAGCCCACCTCATGGTGAATACCCCAGAGGTCCTCCTGCAGAACTACATAGATGCAGGCTGTGAGATCCTGATCGT
Source organism: Acidimicrobiales bacterium (assembly GCA_020439605.1). GTDB lineage: Bacteria > Actinomycetota > Acidimicrobiia > Acidimicrobiales > Iamiaceae > Aquihabitans. Next base: position 8,226 of record JAGQSI010000031.1, read on the forward strand.
GCACGCAGAGTCCACGATGCACCTTCACCGCTGTCTGACCCAGGTGGCAGAAGGAGGCGCTCGCGCAGCCGTAGCGCTCAATCCATCCACACCGATCTCTGCGGTCGAGCACGTCTTGGACCTGGTCGAGATGGTGCTGGTCATGACGGTTAACCCGGGCTTCGGCGGCCAGGCATACATCTCAACCATGGAACCAAAGGTTCGCGAGTTGCGGGACCTGATCGTCGAACGGGGACTCGACGTGGATATCGAAGTTGACGGCGGTATCAGCCCAGACACCGTTGCCGATGCCGCATCTGCAGGAGCCAATGTTCTCATCGCCGGCAGTGCGCTGTATCGAGATCCACAAGGGTTGGCACACGCGGTGAGCGATCTGCGTGAACGTGCCGAAGCAGCCCAAGTTGCAGGGCGATAGGTCCAACCGTGTGGCGAGCAGTAGTCGGTGGGGTCGCGCTTGTTGCGTTGACTTTGACCAGTTGCAGTGAGCAACAGGGTTCAACCAAGGATTTCTGTGCTCAGGTCAAGAAGGTTCCCGCCATTGAGTCGGTGCTCAATAGGTTCACGGAATCAGACCCTGCAGTTCTCAAGGAACGGATCGAAAAGGCCAGCAGCGCGTACCAGGCACTCGTCGATTCCGCTCCGTCGGAGATCAGCGACGACGTCAAGATTCTCGTAGCGGTGGTGGACGAGACTCTTGATGCTGCAGCGGATAATCCAGATGATCAGATTGCAGCAGCCAACCAACTCCGCAAGGCAATGACGAAACACCCCGATGCCGAAAAGGCACGGGCCTCGGTTGCGACCTTTGCCGAGAAGAACTGCGGAATTCGCCTAGACCCGTCTCTCACCAAGCCAGGAGATTGAGCTGGTCTCAGGTGATCTAGATCAGGCGTCAGCGATTGCTGAACGACGAGTGATCACGTTGTCGATGATGCCGTATTCCTTGGCCTCATCTGCGGTGAACCAACGGTCGCGCTCAGAGTCTTCTTCGATCTGGGCCACGCTTTGACCAGTGTGATCAGAGATTCTCTCGGCCATGAGACGCTTGATGTAGGCCATGCGTTCTGCCTGAATGGCGATGTCTGAGGCCTGGCCCTGAAAACCACCCGATGGCTGGTGCATCATGATCTGGCTGTGAGGCAGGGCAGAGCGCTTGCCCTTCGCCCCTGCACAGAGCAGGAACTGCCCCATGCTGGCGGCTAGGCCCATACATACGGTTGCCACGTCTGCGGTAACGAACTGCATCGTGTCGTAGATGGCCATACCGGCGGAGATGGATCCGCCAGGGCTGTTGATGTACAGGTAGATGTCCTTTTCGGAATCCTGTCCATCTAGGTAGAGAATCTGAGCGGCGAGCTGATTGGCAATCGTGTCATTGACGTCTGTTCCCAAGAACACGATGCGCTCCTTGAGGAGGCGGTTGTAAATATCTGCACCGGGGTCCATACCACCGGGACCTTGAAGGGTCGGGACGAGCAACGGGTGATCCATGACCACGCAGGCTAGCGGCGCATCGACCCGCTTCCTGACAGCGGGCCGATGTTTGGTTGCGAATACCGAGTGCCGGCGGCGCGACTCGAACGCGCACTGGCCAGGACCTAAACCTGGTGCCTCTGCCAATTGGGCTACGCCGGCGTGGCTATTAAGCGTGAGTGGTAATCGTAGCTCGCGCCCAGCACCCTCACGCCATGTCAGATCGCCACCTGACTCCTCGCCCCAGCACGGCAATCATCGGCGCCGCAATCGCAACGTGAGCGATCAACTCCCGCTAGCAGCTTCGCTTCAGTGCGACCCGCCTGTAATGCGGGCCCTCTTCGTGCCCCTAAGGTCATTCAACGATGCACATAGATGAGTTGCCAACTCCCGCTCTAGTAGTAGATCGCGATGTTCTTGAGGCCAACATTGCGCTGATGGGCCAGCGCTGGCCGGGCCGATCGCTTCGCCCTCACGTCAAAGCATTCAAGTCGGTGTCGATGGCCCGTCGTCTCGCCGAACTCGGACACGACAGCTTCTGTGCTGCGACCATCAAGGAACTCGCTGGACTTGCGGCCGGTGGGCTCGGCGGGGACCTACTTCTAGCCAACGAGACCGTGGATCTTCAGCGCCTCAAGACCTTGCTCACAGAACACCAAGATGCTCGCATAACAGTTGCTGTGGACTCCCCCGAGACTGTCTCAGTTGCTGCACAGGCCGGAATCAAAGAAGTGTTGATCGACGTCAATGTTGGGATGCCCCGTTGTGGATGCGCTCCAGAAGACGCGGGCCCACTCGGCGATCTGGTGCGCTCAACCGGAATGACGGTTCGAGGTGTGATGGGATACGAGGGCCATCTCATGACCGAGTCAACGGATCAAGGCGAAAAGGTCGAAGAGGCAATGGGGCTATTACTCAAGGCGCACGATGCTGTGGGCGGCGAGGTGATATCCGGCGGCGGCACAGGTACATGGCGAACAAACCAGTGGGTCAATGAACTTCAGGCTGGCAGTTTCACCTTGATGGACACCGACTACGAGGCGTCTGGCACAGGGTTCTCCAAAGCGCTTTCACTCAGATGCACCATCATCTCCGTCAATCGCAAGGGTGGATGGGCTGTAGCAGACGGTGGAACCAAGGCGCTCGGGCTGGATCACGGCTTGCCGAGCATCGATGACGGCGAGGTTCTCTATTGTTCTGACGAGCACACCATCTTCGCCATGAAAGATGCTGTAGCTCTACCCAAGGTTGGCGAGCGCATCTCGCTGTGGCCGAGCCATGTGGACCCAACGGTCTCACAGCACGACAACCTGTGGCTCTGCGATGGGAATGAAGTTGTCGATCGTTGGGCAGTCGACCTTCGAGGCTGGTGAAACTCCACTCCCCTTCTCAACGAGCTCCATCCAGCGACTTGAGGACAATCTCACCACTGGGCCGGGGTGCTTCAGAGTTGGGCAACAAGCTCCTCAAGGGCTCTTCCCCTGTGGCTCATGGCGTGCTTTTCAGCCGCTGTCATCTCACCAAATGTCCGCCCGTCACCTTCTAGCGGCACAAATACCGGGTCATATCCAAAGCCGCCTTCACCGGTTGGAACCAATGAGATGGTTCCTTCAACAGTTCCTTTGGCCACCACCTCCGCTCCGTCGGGACGACGCAACACAATTACCGAATGGAATCGAGCGCGTCGCTGAGCCGACGACATAGCGCCGGCCTCCACAAGTTCCGCCAAGAGCTTGGAGACGTTGTCCGAGTCAGTTGCGTTCTCGCCGCTATAACGCGCCGAATGAACCCCGGGTTGACCATCAAGGGCATCAACCATCAAGCCTGAATCGTCAGCAAGCGCCGCCATTGAGGTTGCCTCAGATATGGCTAATGCTTTGAGCCGAGCGTTGCCCTCAAAAGTATCGGCGTCCTCGATGATCTCTGGTATCTCCAATGGTCTGGGAACCACCTCGATACGACTACCGAGAATCTCTACCAACTCTGCGGCCTTCTTGGGGTTTGCCGAGCCGAGAACGACCGGCGAACCCTCGGCGAGGAAACTCACGCCCGTTTCTGGGGAGGCGTTGCGAGCGTCGCGCGCTGCAGGGCAACGATCTCTGAAATCCCCTTGTCCGCAAGAGCGAGCAACGCGTCAAGCTCATCGCGCGAGAACGGTGCT
>JAGQSI010000319.1 GCA_020439605.1 Acidimicrobiales bacterium
GACGAATCATGTTCGAACTCAGCTATCACGACCCCGAGATCGCACGTGCCGCTATGGAACGTGCCATCCAGAAGCTGCCCATCAAGGCCAAGTTCGTCGTCCGAGAGGAAGGGTTCTGATGGCCAAGAAGACCACTACCGCATCAGACCTCGACACCGCTACCGTTCGGGAGCGCCTCGGCGAGGAAAAGGATCGCTTGTTCAAGCTCCGGGTGCAGAACGCAACCGGAACCCTTGAGAACACTGCGGCTCTTCGTACCGCACGTAAAGAGATCGCCCGCTATGAGACCGAGTTGCGGGCTCGCGAGATCGAGGCCGCAGAGGCCCTCGCCCAGGAGGAGAAGGCCTAATGGCTGAGGACACCACTGCGCCAGAGCGCAACAACCGTAAGGTCCGTGAAGGCCACGTCACATCTGCTGGCATGGACAAGACCGCTGTTGTGACCGTTACTACCCGTAAACCACACCCTCGCTACCACAAGACGATGGCACGCACCACGCGTCTCTATGTCCACGATGAGGAGAACACCCTCAACGTCGGCGACCGTGTGCGTGTGGCCGAGACCCGTCCCTTGAGCAAGCTCAAGCGGTGGCGGATCGTGGAGATCCTGGAAAGGGCCAAGTGATCTCATGATCCAGCAAGAAACCCGACTCCGTGTTGCCGACAACTCAGGTGCCAAAGAAGTTCTGTGCATCAAAGTGTTGGGTGGCTCACGTCGTCGTTACGCCTCAATCGGCGACATCTTCGTCGCTACCGTCAAGGACGCTATTCCTGGCGCCGGTGTCAAGAAGGGCGACGTTGTGAAATGCGTTGTCGTTCGCACCAAGAAAGAAAAGCGTCGTCCAGACGGTTCCTATATTCGTTTCGACGAGAACGCAGCAGTTCTCATCAACGATCAACAGCAGCCGCGAGGAACTCGCATCTTTGGTCCTGTTGGTCGTGAACTGCGTGACAAGAAGTTCATGCGTATCGTCTCGCTCGCTCCGGAGGTGCTGTGATGAGCGGCCTCAAAATCAAAAAGGGTGACCGCGTCGTAGTTCTGTCCGGCAAGGACAAGGGTAAGGAAGGCGTCGTGCAGCGTGCACTCCCCAGCGATGGCAAGGTTGTCGTTGAGGGCGTGAACACCGCCAAGCGTCACCGTGCGGCACGTAGCGCCACCGAGAGCGGCGGCATCATCGAAATCGACAAGCCGATCGACGTCAGCAACGTGGCGTTGATCAGCCCCTCAGATGGCAAGCCCACCCGCGTGGGTTACAAGGTCACTGACGGCAAGAAGGTGCGCGTATGCAAGCGCACGGGGGTGGAGCTGCCATGAGCACCACGACTGTTCCTCGCCTCAAGGCGAAATACAACGACGAGGTGCGTGACCGTCTTCTCAGCGAACTCGGCCTCGCCAACGTCATGGAAGTTCCACGGTTCGAAAAGATCGTCGTGAACATGGGTGTGGGCGCTGCCACCGGGCAGGGCTCGCTCCTTGAGAACGCCATCGCGGACCTCACTAAGATCACCGGCCAAAAGCCTCTCACCACACGGGCCAAGAAGTCCATCGCTGGCTTCAAACTCCGTGAGGGTAACGCGATCGGCGCCAAGGTAACTTTGCGCGGCGATCGCATGTGGGAGTTCCTGGATCGCTTGATCGCTCTCGCAATTCCCCGTATCCGTGACTTCCGTGGGTTGCCCGCCAACAGCTTTGATGGCCGTGGCAACTACACCTTTGGTGTCACTGAGCAACTCATTTTCCCCGAGATCGATTACGACAAGATCGACATCACACGAGGCATGGACATCACCATTGTGACTACAGCTCGCACCAATGCTGAAGGTAAGGCCCTGCTAGATGCCTTCGGCTTCCCGTTCAAGCGCGAAGGGCAGGCGAACTAATGGCCAAGAAGGCTCTCATCAACAAGGCCAACCGCAAGCCCAAGTACAAGGTACGGGCATACACGCGGTGCCAGAAGTGCGGCCGACCACACTCGGTCTACCGCAAGTTCAAACTTTGTCGCATCTGCCTTCGTGAGATGGCACATGCCGGCGAAATTCCCGGTGTCACCAAGGCGAGCTGGTGAGGAGGTTCTGACATGACAATGACCGATCCCATCGCCGACATGCTCACCCGTGTCCGCAACGCAAACATCGCGATGCACGACGAGGTGTCCATGCCTTCTTCCAAGAAGAAGGAAGCTCTCGCTGCTCTCCTGAAGAAGGAGGGTTACATCGAAGACTTCGAGGTAACCGCCAATGGCGAGCGCCCGGGCAGCACCCTCACCGTCACCATGAAGTACTCGCCGGAACGAGCCCGAACCATTTCAGGGCTTCGCCGGGTATCCAAGCCAGGCCTTCGGGTCTACAAGCCAGCCCAAGAAGTACCTCGTGTGCTCGGCGGGCTCGGTGTAGCTGTCGTCTCTACGAGCCAGGGGCTCATGACCGACCGCGAGGCGCGCAAGCGCAACGTGGGCGGCGAAGTCCTGTGCTTCGTCTGGTAGG
>JAGQSI010000320.1 GCA_020439605.1 Acidimicrobiales bacterium
GAGCTAGCCCATAGGCCTCCATGCCATAGGCGAGCCCATAGGAAACCATCTTGGCTTTCGCTCGCTGGGCCGGGTCCACGTCCTGGGGATCAACATGAAAAACCCTTGCGGCTGTGGCGGTATGGATGTCCTCTCCCGCTTCGAACGCGCTGATCAAACCGGGATCCTCGGCAAGGTGTGCGATACAGCGCAGCTCGATCTGGTTGTAGTCCGCCACGAGTAACTCAAATCCCTCCGCTGGCACAAAGGCCTCTCTGAACGCTTTGCCTTCTTCTGAACGTACCGGGATGTTGTGCAGGTTGGGTGCATCCGACGAGAGCCGCCCTGTGCGAGCAACCGTTTGGTGGAAGGTCGCGTGGATCCGTCCATCAGGCGCTATCTCTGCGAGCAGTCCAGTGCCGTAGGTGGAGCGCAGCTTTTCCACCTCGCGGTAGCGCAGGAGATGCTCCACGATGGGGTGTTCCCCGACAAGCTTTTCGAGAGACTGTGCGTCCGTTGAGTAACCAGTCTTGGTTTTCTTGGTGGGAGTGAGTCCGAGGCGCTCAAACAGAATGGTTCTGAGTTGCGGGGTCGAGTTGACGTTGAACTGCTCACCGGCATCTGACCATATTGCTTCGGTCATCTCACGAACCTCTGCAGTGAGACGTTCGTTCAGCCTCACCAACTCATCGCGATCAACGCCTACCCCGACATGTTCCATCTCGGCCAGGACGCCCACCAGAGGTGCTTCGATCTCGTCGTGAAGCTTTCTCATTCCATTGGCGTCTAGCGCATCGCTCAGAGGTTCTAGGAGCCACGCAACAGCCAATGCTCTACGAGCGCTGTCCAACCCAACCTCTGGGGCCTCTCCACCTAGATCTAGTTGACCAGCGGGAGCAGAGGATCCCTCTGGCAGCTCCAGTTGGGTGTAGCGACCCAGCACGGACTCGATTGAGTATCGGCTCTCAGCTGGATCCAAGAGATAGGCAGCAAGGGTGGTGTCCATCGCCACCTTTGGCAGTTCGGCCGAGTCATCCAAGTGCAAAAGGCCCCGAAGTATTGGTTTGGCGGAGTGCGCTGCCATACCTCTTGTAGCCAGCAGGCCTCTTAGCTCACTCGCCACGGAGCTATCGGCAATGAGTTCCGCTGAAAGCCACACGACATCGGCGGTTGACTTGTCCGTTACCAGTGCCAAGCCGCTCAGAGGCCCATTGCCCTCCTCGCCGTCCCAACCACCGCCCACAGCCAACGGCCCACCTTGTGATTGCAACGCCTGAAAAACCAGCAACGCCCGCTCGGGATCTGTGACCGTTTCCAGTTCTGCCTCTAGGACCTCACGTTGTGACGCGCCGAGCCCGTCCAACTCCATATCAAGCGCATCCGCTAGACGGTCATAAAGGGTCCGGAACTCAAGGAAGTCGAACAGCCGCCTCACCTCGTCGGTATCTGGGTTTGGCCTCGCTAGATCATCGAGCCCGACCGGCAGGTCCACGTCTCGTCGAAGCAACATCATCTCTGCGTTGCGACGGGCCTGAGCCTCGTTATCAGAAAGATTGGATCTCAGCTTTGGGGTTTGCTCATCAACATTGGCGAAAATCCCATCGAGACCGCCGTAGGCATTGATGAGTTTGGCAGCGGTCTTCTCGCCTACGCCGGGCACACCGGGGAGATTGTCGCTCGGATCTCCTCGCAGGGCGGCGTATTGGACGTAGCTACGAGGGTGCACACCGGTGCGCTCCAAGATTCCGGCTTCGTCATAGAGCGCATAGTCCGACACTCCGCGCTTGTTGTAGACAACCTTGATGTGAGGATCTTCGACCAGCTGATAGCTGTCACGATCTCCTGTCACGATCAACACGTCGTCGCCACGGTCCCGTGCCTGAGTTGCGAGGGTGGCGATGATGTCATCTGCCTCCACGCCGGCCTTCTCGATTGCCGCCACCCCCAAGGTGTCCACTACTTGGCGCACCAGGCCAAGTTGTTGCCGCAGGATGTCTGGCGCAGCGTCGCGATTGGCTTTGTAGTTCGGATCTGCCTCGTGGCGAAACGTTGGCTCCGGACGATCAAACGCAACCGCGATGGCATCTGGCTGATGATCACGTACGAGATTGATGAACATCGACGTGAAGCCGAACACCGCGTTGGTCACCTGACCGGAGGCCGTGACCAGATCCGTGGGTAAAGCGTGAAACGCCCGATAGGCGAGCGAGTTTCCGTCAATGAGCATGTAGCGCATGGTCGTGGATCGTACGACCTCGCTGTGACAGTTAGCTCAAGCGGGAGCCAAATCTCCTGATAGGACCCGTTCTGCAACCTGGCGCATGGTCTGGCGTTCCGCCATGGCGGTGCGCTGAATGAAGCTGAATGCGTCGGCTTCGCTAAGAGCGTTCTCGTCCATGAGGTGACCCTTTGCCCGGTCCACAATCTTGCGGGTCTCGAGTTGGTCCTCAAGCGATGTGGCCTGATCATGAAGGGCTTTGAGTTCCTTGAACCGCCCGA
>JAGQSI010000321.1 GCA_020439605.1 Acidimicrobiales bacterium
CCAGAGTTGGGATCTGCTGGAGCACCCTGATTTGGACAAGTTCGACACCTCCACGCTCACCACAGTTGGTGGAGGCGGCGCACCAGCACCCACTCAACTCGTTGGCCGCGTAGGGTCCAGCTTCAAGTCCGCCAAACCCAACATCGGCTACGGGATGACCGAGACCAACGCGTACGGACCCGGCAACAGTGGAACGGATTACGAGACCAACCCCACCAGCACCGGTCGCTCCACTCCCATCCTCAAGGTTGAGATTCGAGACCCCGAACTTGTACCGGTGCCCAACGGAGAGCGTGGCGAGATCTGGATGAAGGGCCCCAATCTCATCCGGGGCTACTGGAACAAGCCACAAGAAACAGCGGAAACTCTCGTCGATGGCTGGCTTCGTACTGGCGATCTCGGTCGCATGGACGACGAAGGGTTTGTCTACATAGAGGATCGAGCCAAGGACATGATTCTTCGAGGCGGAGAGAACGTGTATTCCGCAGAGGTCGAATCTGCTCTTTATGAGCACCCTCAGGTCTATGAGGCTGCGGTGTTCGGTCTCCCCCACGACCGTCTCGGCGAGGAAGTGGCAGCGGCCATTGTGCCCAGAACCGGACAGACGATCGACGAGGAAGAACTCAAGGCCTTTGTGGCCAAGAGCCTAGCGGGATTCAAGGTCCCCTCACGGCTGTTCATTTTCGAGGAGGCACTCCCCCGCAACCCTGCTGGCAAGATCCTCAAGCGCCAACTCAGAGACGAGCTAGCGGACTAGTCGTTGCCTAGCTGTTGCCTAGTTGAGCGCCAGAAGACAATTGGGCTGGAAGCCTGCCCGACGCCACTGCTCCGGCAATGGCGGCAGAACCAGCCATCAAGAACACCAACGTGACACTTGATGACACCTGCCAGTTCTGGGAGTCACCGAATGCCACTATCCAACCGCCGAGGCCGGTACCAAGGGTGATCCCCAGGCCATCGGTGAGTTGAAGCGATGAGCTCAGCTCACCTTCCTCGCCTGCTTTGGTCTCCCCCAGCACAGTGACCGATATGGGCGCGTAGGCCAGTCCTATCCCGTATCCACCTATGGCCCATGCCGCCACAACTAACCAGACGGGACCACCAGCGGCCATGGCAACCAGCGTTGCGGCGCCAACTGCCATAGCGCTGAAGCCGTACTGGCAAAGCTTTCTCGGCCCGACGCTACCGACGAGGCGGGCCTGTTGCCATGAACCGGTTGACCACAAAAGTGCACTCGCTGTGAGTGCCAGCCCACCCATCCACGGCTCGCCGCCACGACCGTCCACCACGGCCAATGGGATGTACGCGTCTGCCGCAAAGAAGGCAAAGGTGAGAAGAGCCCTGATCGATATTGCTGCGGGCACTCCCGCTTTGAATCGAAGAGATCCAGCCGGCAACAGGTTCCTCAATGCGTAGCCGCCAACGCCAAGTCCGAAGATCGAAAGTGCTGCCACCACGGCCCAGAGCGAAACCGAACTGGCATAGAGGATCGCTCCAACAGCTAGGACCAGCAGACCAATCTGGCCCAGACGTGCTCGATCTCGCAGGCGCTTTTCGGGGGTTCTGTTAACTCGCGACACTGGCAGGTCACGATCCAACCTTCGCAGCGCCGGCAGTGTCACGACCAGCGCTATGGCAACAACCGGAAGAAGCGCCAAAAAGACAGCACGCCAACTGAGTGCGTGTTCTATGGCGAGCGCCGCCACTGGCCCAACCAGTCCAGGCACCACCCACGCAGTGGACATCACAGCAAACATCTTCGGGCGTAGCGAGGCCGGCACCCCACGAGCTATTGCCGCATAGCTCATCGCTGGAACCGCTCCGGCGCCAAAGCCCTGCAGCACTCTGCCCACTACGAGCATCTCCATCGAGGTTGCTGCGCCACCAACTACCAGGCCACCCGAAAACATGCCAAGGCCAACCACATAGGGAAATGCCAGTCCCTTGCGATCCACCAACAACCCGGCCACGACTACTCCAGCCAGGCTTGCCAAGGAGAAGCCAGCAAACACCCATCCATAAAGGGCTAGCCCGCCAAGGTCCTCTTTCACCTCGGGCATGACCGTGGCCACCGACATGGCTTCGAAGGCCACCAAGGTGATGGTCAGGACGATCCCTATGACCAACTCACGACGCCCAACACTCCACAGAGATTCCCGTGTCGTCTCAACCTGAGGCGATGTTTCGTTGGGTGTCATGGCACAAAGAGCCTAGGGACAAGTCTCCGAAGAGACTCAAGGCGCTCAAGGAAAGTATTCTCCTCGCCGATTGGTGGAAAGTAGGTGCAGGCACGGTAGATTTCGCCGGTCCGATAGCGCCTAGAACCGCAATCGGAATCACCAGAGGAAGAGGAATTAGCCCCGATGGCGTCATCGCTCACCGTCGCACAGCACCGCACCAACCTCCAGAAGCTTCGCTCCGAGACCGAGGCCTCGATAGCCAGCCTTCAGGCTGCGTTTGACGAA
>JAGQSI010000322.1 GCA_020439605.1 Acidimicrobiales bacterium
CAAGAGCTCGACCAGATCTTGACATGTGGTTGCATTTGTTGGATCCAGGCCAGAGCCATCGACTGCTAGCGAACCGGGTGAATGGGCGCCATTGGCCTGCGCCCAACCGCTAACCGCTGCTGCGCCTTCCGACGTAGTACCCCTGCCGCTTACCACCCGACCCAATTCTTTGACCAAGGTCTCTGAGATGTGATTGTCACTTCTCAGCAGCAGATCCTTCACGAGTTCTTTGACCGGTGGAGAAACCACATTGGCCAACTCACTCATCTGGGCTCCAGCGGCGCCTTGGCGAACTGGACCGTCCACCTTGACCATCCGGTCCCGTAGGAGTTCGGCCAACTCTTCGCCTGCCCCCACAGCGGGATCATCGGCGCGGTCACGTTTCAACTCGCCATCTTCATCTTCATGAAGAACGTAGCCATCGTTTACGACCAGAGCCCCTAGGGGACCAACCTGACCCTGATCCACGTAGCGCTGTGGCCACGAGGCAACGGTTCTTTCCCTGTCATAGCGCGAATCGTCCACGACAATCCCACCGCGCACCTCGCGCAATCCACCACGAACGAGCGAATCTGCCAATGCCTCCAGGGAGGTAAAGGGACGCGGCTCCTTTATGGCTCTGAGCTCTCTGTAACGCTGCGAGGTAAGGACGGGATCTCCTCCTCCAACCATCACCAAACCATTGGCGGCAACACCATCGGAGAGCGCGGACGGCGCCAACACCTTGGTTACAAAGGTCGTGTTCTCCCCCACCTTGTCAAGCACAGCCGCGGAGGTGAACAGCTTCTGGGTAGATGCTGGCGTCTGGGCATCGTCTCCACGATGGTCATAGGCCACAACGCCATCCACCGAAACCGTCAAGCAAGTGTCCTCTGGTGTGGCAGCTACCAGACGATCGAGGCTTTCGGCTAGTTCCTCATCCGTCCCCGTTACCGACACCGGAACGTTCTGAGATGGCACCGCCACAGCGAGCGGTGAGGGTGCAATACCGATGGAAAGCACCCCAACCACAGAAACGGCGACCAAACGCAAAGCTCTCATGTGGTCAACCAAGGCCGCGAGCACTAAGCCAACGTTGACGATCCCAAGCATGAGAGAGCGCTGTCACCGCACGATTGGCTGAGCTGTAACAGAGCCTGCCGGATGCCCTGACCGCAGCAGGTGCAGCATTTGAGGGGTCAGCTACTGCAAGTTCTGTGGCCAACAAGATGGGTTTGGCGGTCCTCGCGGATATTTCCGCAGCAGCCTGAGCAAAGCGCTCATCCTGGCGCTCGTGGTAGGCCACGATCCTCTCGAGTCCGTTGTCCGGATAGAAACGACCGCGGCGCATCATCTGCGCCTGATTGGACTGAATGCCGATTCCGAGTTGGATAACGGCGTCCACTCCTGGATGTTCTGCAATAAGTGCCAGAACATCTGGGATGGTGTCTCGTGTTTCTCCTCCGGCTAGGTCCACTGGGTTGTTACGACTCCACCGGGGAGGCAACAACTTGTCTATTTCGCGAAGGAGATCATCTGGTAGCGAGGCAAGTTCCAAGTTGCTGTTGGTGATTGCGTCTGCGGTGACCACACCCCAGCCGCCTGCGGTGGTCATGACCACCACTCTTGGACCTCTGGGCAGCGGCTGGGTGGCAAAAGTTGCTGCTGCATCGAACGCCTCTTCCACCGTGCTGGCACGAGTTACGCCAGCCTGACGGCAAGCTCCATCGAACACCCTGTCGTTGGTGGCCAGCGAGCCAGTGTGGCTGGCCGCGGCACGTTGGCCACCTGAGGTTGCCCCACCTTTGACCAGCACTAGTGGCATCGTTTGGGCCACCGAGCTCACCTGCTCCAAGAAGCGACGACCATCCACGACGCCTTCCACATAGCCAAGACCTACCGAGGTGGCGTCATCTTGCGCATAGAACTCGAGAAAGTCCCCGACACCGCACGCCGCAGCATTACCGGCACTGACCGCTCGTGAGATTCCCACGCCTGTCTGGATGGAGTAGTTGAGAAACGACGAAACGAAGTTTCCGGATTGACTCGCTACACCAATGCGCCCGAGCGGCGGGTAGGGCGCAACAATCTGCGCACACAAGGCGCTTGGGGTGGACACCACACCTTGACCGTTCGGTCCGGCGAGCAAGATGCCCAACTCTTCGCAGACCTTGACCAGCTCGCGTTGCGCAACGATCCCGTCTTCGCCGGCTTCTCCGTATCCAGCCGAGGTGACGAACGCTGCCTTGATGCCCTTCGCTGCAGCAACACGCAACAGGTCCAGATTGGCGGCGGCAGGGGTACACATGAAGATCAGATCGAACTCGCCTGCTTCGAGATTGTTCAGGTCACTCAAGGTCGAGATACCCAATACCTGTGTTCCATCACGGTTGGTTGCGGCAACCTTGCCCTCATAGCCCGGGGCCAAAATGTTGTGAAGACTCACGAAGCCAAACTTGCCCGGATGGCTAG
>JAGQSI010000323.1 GCA_020439605.1 Acidimicrobiales bacterium
GTTCTCGCCTCCGGACTCGCCCCACTCGGGCGGAGTGACGATCGGCTCAAATACCCAGGCAACCTTCAGGACCCGCGCCTGGCGTGCTTCAGCGCCGAGCAGGCTCGCTCCTCCCATCGAGTGCCCGAAGCCGAACACCGGTTCACCTATCGCCTCAATGGCAGCCAGCGCGTCATCAACCATTCCCTGCCAGTTGTGATCACCTGACACCGGTGGCGTGGATTCCCCGTGGGATCGAAAGTCCAATGCCCATACATGAAAGCTGTCGGTCAGTGACCTGGCGAGCGGCCGATAGGTCCCGCCACAAAACCCTGTGGCATGGCCGATCAAAAGGGGAGGGCCATCCCCGCCGAAGTCGTGTAGTTCAAGGCTGACGGCGTCGGTTGAATCGATGCGCATAGCGAGGTGTTAGTCCTTGCCGTTCGGGTTTACCGAATCCAGAAATTTCTTGGCCAACGTGGCGGGTGCCACCTGTAGGTAGGCATCGATGAGAATCGCCCGTAGCTCATCCCAATCTGGCGTCACGTCGAGACGCACGCCTAGCCAACCGCGATGGCCAACGTAGGCAGGTCGATAGAACCGGTCCGGCTCGGATTCGACCAGATCCTGCTGCACCCCGGGAGGTGCGGCACACCAGATGCCCAAGATCTCATCTCCGTGATGGTTGTCGTGAAACATCACGAACATTTTCTTGTCCCGGATAAAGAAACTTGGAGCGCCATGGCTGAGTTTCTCGGAAACCTCCGGTAGCTCGAGGCAAATGGAACGAACCTCGCTCAAAGCCTTGTTTGCATGGGTTGAGGCCATGGTTTGGTGCTCGTTATGCGTCTCGGCGGTTGGCGAGAATGACGCCAATCGCAAACAGTGCGGCACATACAACGGCGAAGTAGATGCCTCCATCCAAGATGGGTCTCAAGGTCTGCTGCATGCCGGGCTCCACGCGCAATGTCATCTGCATACCGTTGTTGAACGGGAGCCATTTGTGGGTCCAGTCGAACATCGCGGCGATGATGCCTTCTGCTACCAGGGACCAGCCAAGCAGGATCAAGATTGCAGCGATTGGTTGCCTCACTATGGCACCGACGCCAACTCCTGCCATCGCCCACAACGCACCAAACAATGGGATTGCCCAAAACAGGCGTTGATCTACGCCATCGATTTCGAAGTTGTCGATCATTGTTGTGCCGACGAGAGCACAAACGGCCACCATTACGAGGCTGACTGCAGCGCACGCCACTGCCACGATCACCAGCTTGGCTATCAGAACCGGTATTCGCCGAGGGGCAGCGGTAAATGTTGGTCTGATGGTGTTGAACCGATATTCCTGGCCGATCACCTGAACGCCGAGCGCCCCAAACAACAATGTGGCGATAGAGACTCCCACAGTGAGGTTGGTCAGGTGGTTGAGCGAAAGCTCTCTCACCACCTCCATGCCCTCACCGCACCAGTTCTCGATCGCGATTTCCCCAGTTTCTCCAGGTTCAAGAACCGGTGTGGTGGTTGTGGTTGTTGGGGACCCGGCTGCGACTGGTTCGCAACGCTCTGTGAAGTCGTCGTTGACCGTCCTGGCACTCAACAGCGCAACAACGATCACGAGACCGCCCGCGAGAAGCAACGTGACGATGGTGGAACGCACACTGCGGAACTTGACCCATTCAGAACGAAGAAGGTTGATCATTTCGCACCGTCTTTCCCGTTGGACTCTCCAGAGGAGCCAGTTTCAGGAGTGGGCGGTGGGGGAGGCGGTGGTAACTGGGCGGGTGATGGTTGTTGAGACACGGATTGTTCTTGAGTTCCTCCCGCTCTGTACTGGCGAGAGCCGGCGGTGACGGTCAAGAAGACCTCTTCGAGCGATGCCTGCTGCGGGCTCAACTCGTGAAGGACCACGCCAGATGCGGCAGCGATCTCGCCGACTGCTGAAGGCTCAAGCCCTTCTACATCGATCGCTCCATCCGGCAATTGCGAAACCTGAGCACCCCTTGCTCTCAAGCTGGCGCCTAGCTCATCGATCTGGGGACTTCTGACCCTCACCCAACCCTTGGCAGTATTTCGAACAAAGCTCGAGGCATCGCCCTGATAGATCAGCCGGCCTGCACCGATCACAATCAGGTCATCTGAAACCAGGGACATTTCAGTGAGGAGATGGCTGGAGACGAATACGGTCTTGCCGTTGTCGGCGAGTCCACGCAGGAACTGGCGCATCCACTGGATGCCTTCAGGGTCTAGACCGTTGGCTGGTTCGTCGAAGAGAAGCGTTTGTGGGTCCCCGAGTAGCGCCGCAGCGAGGCCGAGGCGTTGTTTCATTCCCAAGGAGAAGCCGCCAACTCGTTTGTTCGACACTTCCTTCAGCCCCACCAGATCCAACACGTGATCCACCCGCTTGCGAGGCAGTCCGTTGGAACACGCAAGCGCCCACAGATGATCCTTGGCCTTGCGGGTCGGGTG
>JAGQSI010000324.1 GCA_020439605.1 Acidimicrobiales bacterium
CAAAAATCTGCGCCAGCTCCTGGGCGGTCGCCGGTTCGAAAACCTCAATGCCGTGAGCTTCGATCAGCCCTCGCAGATTCACGCCGTGTGGAGTGGCGAATAACTGGTCGAAGCGTGTTGCGGGCAGGGCGTCTGCCTGAGGCAGGAAGGAAAATATTCCTCCACCATCGTTATCTATGACGACGATTGTGAGATCCAGAGCTCTGTTGATGAGTCCAACCAGAGCGGAGGAGTCGTGAAGAAACGCCACGTCTCCAATCAGAGCAGTGGTTGGTGCTCCGGCCATTCGTGATGCAACTGCCACTCCCACCGCTGTGGACACAACACCATCAATACCGTTGGCCCCACGATTGGATAGGACCCTCGCCCCATTTGAGTCACCGCCAAACCATTCGAGGTCCCTCACGGGCATGGAAGAAGAAACCACCAGCGAAGCTTCCGAGCGCATGGCTTTCGAGACCGTTCGAGCAATCTCAGGTTCGCTCAGGGCCTCCACCTCACCCAACACCTCATCGATTGCTGAGACGGCTACCCGTTGCGCCGACGCCCACCGTTCGGACCAGAGTTGCAACGGATTTCGTTTGTCTCCAAGGCGCTCTATCAGGGCCTGGCAGACCAATGTGGGGTCCGCGTGCAGGACATGGCTGGCGCTGCGCTGCGGATCTATCCACCGAGCAGCCCCATCAACGTGGATCTCGGTGGCTTCGGAGTCGGCCAACCATTTGCCCAGCGCTTTGGATGCCGGCAGGCCTCCCAACCGAAGAGCAACCTCGGGCCGCAAATGTTTGGCGGCGGTGTCTGTTCTGACAATCGCGTCGAACGCCGAAACCGCTGAAGGCATGGCCCTGCAACCGGAACGTGAGTCGGCAAGAACCGGCCAACCAAGGACCTCGGCGAGCTCCGCTATGTCGCTCGGCTCCCCGCATCGTTCCCCCGCGATGATCACACCCTGATGCGGTTCCAGCAATGAGACCATTCGAGCCAGGCCAACCTCATCGATTCCCAGTTGCGTGCCCACGGTGGTGTGCCACCGGGTGCCGTCTCCTCTCGAAGAAGGCAACGGTGCCGCTTCACCCACCAAGGGTTCTCGAAACGCGAGGTTCAAATGGACAGGCCCTGGACCGCTCGAACCTGTAGTGGCTTCAGCAACGGACCTTGCGGCCAATGATCTCCAACTGCGCCAAGCAGCAACATCTGCAACCCCGGGTTCCACAAACCATCGCACCGCATCGCCATAGAGGCCATGTTGGGCCACCGTTTGAGGAGCACCCACGCCGTGGAGTTCCCAAGGTCGATCAGCAGTAACGGCGATCAGAGGAACCGCTGCAAGGTCTGCCTCGACGACCGCTGCATGCAGATGCACACCCGCTGTTCCACTGGTGGTCAACACAACCGCCGGGTGCCCAGAGGCCAAGCCGATACCGAGCGCCACGAACGCACTCGAACGCTCATCTATATGTACTTCCAGTGAGATCTCTTCGCGTTCAGCTAGCGCCAGCGCCAGAGGGGTTGAGCGAGACCCGGGAGATACAACCGCGTGTGACACACCACATCTGATCCACTCATCGACAAGCGTCGCACAGAATGTGGCCTGCACGTCTTGAGGTCTGGAGGAACCGTCGAGATCAACACTCACCCACCTATTGGACCACATGCCTGCGAAGATGCAGGGATGCTTCGGCCTCCTCTGGTGCTTCTGGCTCACGGTTTCACGCAAACCCATGCATCATGGGCGCCGGTAACCCAACTCGTTGAAGGCCGAGCCACGGTGCTCAGTCCTGACGCTCCCGGCCATGGCGAAGCCACGAATCTGCACCTCAACCTCGAACAGAGCGCAACACGATTGGCGGAACTCATAGGTGAACGCAGCGCCGTGGTTGTCGGCTATTCGATGGGCGCCCGTACCGCCATACGTCTCGCACTTGACCACCCGAGCAGCGTGTCTGCACTCCTTCTAATCGGTGGCACCGCCGGGATTGAGGACCAGACGTTGAGGGCACAACGCAGACGATCTGATGAAGACCTCGCCATGCGGATACAGCTCATTGGCGTCGAACGTTTCCTTGACGAATGGATGGCTCAAAGCCTCTTCGATGGCCTTGAACTGGTACCAGAAGATCTCTGCGCACGCCGGAACAACTCCGCAGATGGCCTTGCATCTTCTCTACGGCTAGCTGGTACCGGAACCATGGAGCCTCCATGGTGGGATGACCTTCACCGGATCGAGGTCCCTACCGTTGTCATGTGGGGAGAACACGACACGAAGTTCGCGGCGCTCGGCAAGCGAATGGTGAGCGAAATTGGTTCCAACGCCACGTCCCGATGTGTCGATAACGCCGGCCACGCTGTGCACCTCCAACAACCAGATGTGGTTGCCGAGGTGATTGTGGAACTGATTGACGAGACAGCAAATCTCGACGAATAGCCAAACCTGGGTCTAGCG
>JAGQSI010000325.1 GCA_020439605.1 Acidimicrobiales bacterium
GAGAGCTCTGCGGCTCAGATCTTTGCCAGGTACCTGACACCAGATCTGCCACTGAGCGCTGTGGCGGTTGAGACCCTCGGTGGTGGCGATCCGGACAAATGCATCCGAGCAATGATCGAACAGACCGTTGAGGAGATGTATCGCGACGACGAGGACAACCAGTTCCTCGAGGTGACCTATGAGACTGGCGACAAGCAGGTCATGTACTTCAAGGACTTCGCATCAGGTGCAATGATCGAAAACATCGTGCGTAGAGCAAAGAAGCTCGCGATCAAACGGCTCATCGCCGGTGGAGACAAAGGTATTGAGGTCGATGATCTCATTGCTTCGATCCACCAGGAGTACAAAGAACACGAAGACCTGCCAAACACCACGAACCCGGATGACTGGGCCAAGATCTCGGGCAAGAAGGGCGAACGCATCGTCTACATTCGCACCTTGGTTACTCGCGAGGATGCGGAGCCATCTGGAGGTCGTTCGATCGAGCGAGTCGGAACCGGCCAGTACCTCTGAGCGCAAACAGCGAATCCACAGCGGTCGCCACGAGGATCATGGTGCCAATGCGAAGCTGGATCGAAGCGATCAGCATGTGACGGGCGGACTCCATACCGTCGAGGTGCCATACAGCTACCCCATGGGGCAGAGCGGTCGCTATGACAACCATGGCAACGATCGCACTTCGGCGTCGGTGCTCGTCCAGATATGCGATAACTACGAGCGCTGCCGACGCTATGAGGATGGTGGCGGTGGTGGAGATGGTCCCAAGTTCGTCGATAACTGGGATTGAGCGCTGTTGAAGTGGCCAATAGGTGGTGAGTCCTGTGCCGTTGTTGAACACTCTCTCGGGGACTTGTTGTGTCTCGGTCCAGAGGTAGGTGGGGTGCGTGGCCATGTACCTGAACAGGGCGAGCTGCCCGTGAGTTTCGAGCCAGTCACGCCATGGCTCCCATTTGGGTTCAGGGGGAACCGGTGTGAAGCCTGCGAGATCCTTGACAGGGTCGGTTGCCTCAGGAATGGCCAGGAGTTCCGCTCCGAGTGGCATTCCCTGATCTGTGAACCACTGAACACGATCTGGATAGGGAAGAACCCTTACGGCAAAGACATGTTCCAGAGGTTGCAGATTTCGATTGGATGTCGACGCTGAGGCCGAGATGACAAAGGCAAACGCCACAAGATATGCGCAGGTGAGTGCGATGAGACGTCGATTGGTGGTCTTTGCCACCCACACTGTGATGCCCACCACTAAGGCACCTGCAGCGATCGGTATCGCATGGCTGTCGCGATTGAGCAGCCAGAGCAGAGCGCTACCGGCCAGAAAGCAGCTTCGAAGGAGACTTGGTGAGTTGGCGAACCACAGCGCAGCGCTGACCACCAGGGCGAGACTCGAAAGGGCTAGTGATTCTGTGAGGATCTGCTGATCCCACATGCTCACGGTCCAAACAGACGCGATTGTGATTACACCACCGATCGCAACGGCGCGTGCGGGCCAGGTGCGCAGCGAAACGGTGAGCACCGCGCCCAGCAGTCCCCATGAAATCGCTGAGAACACTGAATGTACGATTGTTAGTTGTTGTTGGTTGCCATCGAGAACTCCCAGAACCAGTGGCATGAACACCGGACGTATCCCAAGGAGTCGTTCGGGACTGAGCAGCGAGAGCTTCGCTGCGGCTACGTAATCTGCGCTGTCGTTCCAGAACAATGGCTGGGCGCCATCTCTCACATACCACCGCAGGACAAGGACAACCAGGCCAACGAAGAAGCCGCACGCGATCGCAACACAGCGTTCTGGGCTCGCCCATTGCCTAGCGCGGCGTCCGATCGACATGGCGCAACGTTAGGTCCTGCCGGATGGGCCCAGAGACGATGACCCAAGATCGGGGTGCCAGGGGCGGTAGGGTGCCGCGATGGCTAAGCCAAAGGTCTTGGGGATAGAGACTGAGTACGGGATCGTCAGACGTGGCACAGCCGACTCCAACCCGGTCACTGCTTCATCGCTGTTGATCACCGCATATGTTTCGGATCTAGAACGAAGCAATCTCGGCGGGCCAAAGGTCAATTGGGACTTCGAGGACGAGACTCCCGGCGTTGATGCGCGAGACGCAAGTCTTGGATCATCACAGATCAGCCCAGAAACACATTTGGTCAATGCTGTACTTACCAACGGGGCTCGCTTCTATGTAGACCACGCCCATCCTGAGATCTCGACACCTGAATGTCGTGATGCCCGATCCATAGTGGTTTGGGATAGAGCCGCGGAAGAGATCATGAAGCGTGCAATGGTCGCGGCCAACTCAGTTCTTGGCGGTGATCAAGAGATCGTTGTTCACAAGAACAACAGTGACGGTAAGGGCAACGCCTACGGCTGCCACGAGAACTATTTGATGGCGCGAGACACGCCGTTCTCGTCGATCGTTGCATCTGCACCAGCACATCTGATCA
>JAGQSI010000326.1 GCA_020439605.1 Acidimicrobiales bacterium
AGGGCCGCATCGTGTTGGCCACCGTCAAGGGGGACGTGCATGACATCGGCAAGAACCTGGTGGACATCATCCTCACCAACAACGGCTATGAGGTCCACAACATCGGCATCAAGATCTCCATTGCAGAGATGATCGAAAAGGCCCTTGAGGTTGATGCCCACGCGATCGGTATGAGTGGCCTATTGGTGAAGTCCACGTTGATCATGCGTGACAATCTCCAAGAACTCAACACCCGTGAGCTGGCAGACATCCCCGTGCTCCTTGGTGGCGCTGCGCTCACCCGTTCCTACGTAGAGCGAGACCTCCGCGAGGTATACGAAGGCAGGCTCTTCTACGGCAAAGACGCCTTCGAAGGTCTCCGTGTGATGGATCGCCTCGGTGAGATTCGCCGCAACCCGGCCGATGATGACCCGGACTGGGGAACGGTTCCCTCCACCTCCACAGTGCGTTCCAGACTTGGCATTGAGGAAAAGGATGACGCAGAGCCGGTAGATCTCCCGGACAGGTCACCCGAGGCCGAGACCGATAATCCTCTTTTCAAGGCTCCGTTCTATGGGAGTCGCATCGTCAAGGGCATCTCGTTGGATGACATTGCCGAGTATCTCAACGAGACCACCTTGTTCCGCAACCAATGGGGCTACCGGCCAGAAAATGGAGAGAGCGACGAGGAGTTCAAGCACCGGATCCGCCCGGAACTTCGAGACCAATTGACCCGCGCTCGTGCCGACGATCTCTTGGTCCCTCAGGCGGTCTACGGGTTCTGGCCCGCCAACAGCGAGGGTACCGATGTGATCATCTGGGAAGATGAGACACGTCAGAAGGAGATCACCCGCTTCGGCTTCCCTCGCTCCACCCGCGAGCCCTACCTGTGCATCTCAGATTTCTTCCGCCCGTACAACAACGGAGACAGCGAGGTGGACACGGTTGCATTCATGATCGTGACGATGGGCCACGCTGTTTCAGAACGAACAGCCGAGCTGTTCAAGGACAACCGCTATCAGGAATACCTGATGCTGCACGGTCTAGGCGTCGAGATGGCCGAGGCCTTCGCCGAGTACATGCATCACCGGGTCCGTGAAGAGCTGGGCTATGCCGATGAGGACGGTCCAGATCTAGCAGGACTTTTCCGTCAGCAGTATCGAGGCGGGCGCTATTCGTGGGGCTACCCGGCGTGCCCTGATCTTGAGGACAACGAGCGCGCTGCGATGCTGCTCGAAGCCGAAAGGATCGGAATCGAAGTGAGCGAGGAGACCAGCTTCCAGTTCCATCCGGAGCAGTCCACCTCAGCAATCATCTGCCA
The DNA here is from genome assembly GCA_020439605.1 of Acidimicrobiales bacterium. Lineage (GTDB taxonomy): Bacteria > Actinomycetota > Acidimicrobiia > Acidimicrobiales > Iamiaceae > Aquihabitans. The sequence goes on from JAGQSI010000326.1 coordinate 1,301, forward strand.
TCACCCGAAGGCCAAGTACTTCGTTGCTCGTTGAGCCTCGGGTGCTCACTGAATCCAGCTAGCACCCGAGGTTTCAAGATGGGCGAGTGCTGCGTGAGCATCTCGTCCTCGAGCCACACCAAATGTGTGCTCGTCTATGACCATCACCCACAGATAGGTAACGGGTTCAGAACCTTGGGCCAGACCGCTCAGGTCCGGGCGCGCCACGTCCGCAGCATCAGGTGGGGTGGACGTCAACAAGACCGCAGCCTTGTCTGCGCCGAAGCCCGGATAGGCACCAACGGTTCCACCGACGGTGTGACCCTCGCCAAGCCACGTACAACGCCCGAACGGAATAGCAGCAATGGACGAAAGAAGTTCCGCTGCCTCCTGTCCCGGGACTCGTCTGGCCATTGCAAGTTCTATCCGGCCAGCTAGGTGAGGATCCTCCACGTACTGCTCTACCCCGGCCATGCGTTGGGCAGACAGACCAGTGGTTGCAGTAACCCAAATCGATTGCTCTGCGAGACGATGTGTCGATGCCACCATCTCAGGGAAGGAGCCGTGACCAATGGGCCATGCCACCTCTTTGGGACCCAGCCTCTGCTCCAGATGGGCCAGACCCGTCTCTCGCAGTTCATCCCATGCGTTGAGCCGCCACTGCCAAAACGCCCGAGACCTCTCGATTTTGGCTTCGAGCGCAGAGCGGGCCTCTCGCCCCAGTTCCCATGCGAGCGCGGAACGGCCCCTCGCATATCTGGAATAGCCGTAGAAGTCATCTCGACCGGCCCAGCCAGGGATTGCGGCAACAACCCCCTCCGAGTCCACCAGAGCAACAGCGTCTCCCTCTTCACACCACATGATCTTGGCCTTGGGCGAGATATCTGGGCAGCCTCCAGGAAATTGTGTGCCGCCCGCCCCCATCCTCGGTGGTGCGCCATGAGGAACCTCGTGGTCTCCCGCGCTGGGAGCTGGCAAGAAATTCGATATCCACACCGCTGAGGTAGTGGTGGGTACAGGACCCACCAAATCTTCTAGGTAGAGGTAGATATCTCCGTCGCCGCGCAGCACCATTGCCCGGCGGGTCTTATATGGACTTGTCGATTCGAGCAACAACTCAGGCACAGCTATCTCCGCAAT
>JAGQSI010000327.1 GCA_020439605.1 Acidimicrobiales bacterium
GGTCTGCGCCAAGCAGGAATGCCAGTTCGGCGGCGATAACCCAATCGGCCCGAGCAGTTCCAGCAGGTGTGACCTTCTGAACCACAGCAGTGATTCGACCTTCGAGGTTGGTTGTGGTGCCATCCACCTCGCCAAAACCACCAGCTGGCAACACGATGTCTGCTTGGGCCACAGACGAATTCATGAAGGTGTCAACCGCAATGACGGTTCTGGCGCCGGTGAGAGCACGAGATGCGAGTTGGTGGTCTGGGAAGTCGCTGAGTGGATCTGCACCCAGGAGGATCAGGGTGTCGATCTTTCCTGCGGCCGCAGCGGCCAAGATTCCAGCGGTGTCTAGACCTTCGGTTGCTGGCACCGTTGGCCAATGAGAGCCAAGGTGCGATGAGCTCTCCAAGGAGACCCGACCCGGCAACAGTCCGGGCGCCATTCCCACATCTATCGCCCCATGGACATTGCCGCGACGTACACCGGACAAGAACTTGACGTCCGGGAAGGCCTCGAGCAGCGCAGCCGCAGCAGCCATTGTCGATTCTGGGCCTTCAGCCACAGAGCTACGGCCGAGCAGAACCGTGAAAGGGCCTGCACCAAGACGTTGCTTGATGGCGCCAAACTCACCATCGCCAGAAATGATCTTGGCCACGAGTTCGTTTACCGCGCCAGGGGTGGTGCGCAACGAAGTTCTGGCCAGCGACGTGAGCGACGTATCTACCGGGGCCAGTTCAATGAGATGTGCGTGACGGCGAGTAACGGCATCGCGCAAACGCAAGAACAGGACCGGCTGCTCTTCCTTGGGATCTGCGTTGATGGCCAAAACAGTTCCGCCGACCTTGCATGCCTCGTCGATCGTGGCCTTTGGCAGAGCAGCAAGGAACTTGCCGGGGAAGCCGTCGCCTAGTTGAGCATCCACGTTGTCTGTGCCGATGACACCCTTGGAGAGTTTGGTCCAGGCGTAGGCAGCCTCATTGGTAAGGCGAGAACCACCGATGACAGCTACTGAAGCGCCGCCCGCTCCATCGATACTGGCCTTGATGGCCTTTGCCGCAGCAGCAAGAGCATCTACCCAGCGGGCCTCACTGTGGCCTTGGGCTTGTTTGATCAACGGTGCGCCGAGGCGTTGAGGAGACTTGATTGCTTCAAAGCCGAAACGGCCTTTGTCGCAGAGCCAACTCCAGTTGACCGGATCTGAGTCCACGCCGTTGAAACGAAGGATCTCGTCTCGTGATGAGTCGATGACGATCCGACAGCCAACCGAACAGCCGTTGCATGTGGACTCGACCACATCGAGGTCCCATGGGCGAGCCTTGAAACGATAAGGCTTGGCGGTCAGCGCTCCAACGGGACAGATCTGGACGGTGTTGCCCGAGAAATACGAGGCGAAGGGGTGGTTCGGGAAAGTATTGACCTGGGTTCCGTTGCCGCGATCTTGGAAGTGGATGAGCGTGTCGCCCGCTACTTCCTTGGAGAATCGGGTGCAACGGTCGCAGAGGATGCAGCGTTCACGGTCCAAGAAGACGTTGTCGCTAATGGCGATCGGCTTCTCGTAATGACGCTTCTCTTCAACGAAGCGTGTCTCACCCGGCCCATAGGCCATCGTGTGATCCTGCAGCGGGCACTCGCCACCCTTGTCACAAACCGGACAATCAAGAGGGTGGTTGATGAGAAGGAACTCAAGAATGCCTTCCTGGGCTTTCTTGGCCACTTCCGATTCTGTCTCGACCACCATGTCCGGAGCTACAGGCACCATGCAGCTCGGCTGCAACGCAGGCCCACGACCCGAATCGATCTCTACGAGACACATCCGGCACATTCCCACCGGGTCCATCCGGTGGTGATAGCAAAAGCGTGGGATGTAGACGCCGTTGCGTTCGGCAGCATCGATCAACAATTCGCCTTGGCGTGCCTCGATCGACTTGCCATCAACGGTGATGTGGACCGTGGTTTCAACGGGAGCGTCAGTCAACGGAGGCCACCTCGTTCACAGGGCCAACGAAAGCTGCGCCCTTTACTTCGACCGTGATAGGCGCGGGGGCGCCTATGTAAGCCTCGAATTCATCTTTGAAACGCATAATTGCCGATGCCACTGGTGTGGTGGCGCTCTGGCCCAGCGGGCAGATGGTGGTCTGCTTTGGCGGCCAGTTGAGCCCTACCGAGATGTTGTCACATACGTCTAGGAGCAGATCCAGGTCTTCGGGGCGACCGTTTCCATCGACGATCCGTTGGAGGATCATCTCAAGCCAGGTGGTTCCCTCACGACACGGAGTGCACTTGCCACATGACTCTCGAGCGAAGAATCGGTTGAGACGCAAACAGGCCTTCACCATGTCGGTCTCCTCGTCGAACACCACAACGGCACCCGATCCGAGCATCGTGCCCATCTTGCCAACCGTTGCTGCCTCCAGCGGAGTGTCAAGG
>JAGQSI010000328.1 GCA_020439605.1 Acidimicrobiales bacterium
CTTACCTACGAAGACCTTGACCGGCGTGTGAACTCGTTGGCCGGTTTGTTGCGTTCGAAGGGAATAGGCGTTGGCGATGCTGTGGGCATCTATATGCCGATGATTCCCGAGACGGTCATCGCAGCACTCGCTGTAGCCAAGCTCGGTGCCATCTTCTTGCCAGTGTTTTCTGGTTATGGAACCGAAGCCATAGTCGTGCGTCTTGAAGATGCAGACGCCAAGGCAATGATCTGCGCCGATGGTTTCTATCGTCGAGGCAAAGCCGTCCCAATGTTGGAGACAGCTCTAGAGGCGGTTTCGCAGGTGGACACGGTTGAGAGCTTGATCGTTGTTCCTCGGATCTCCCCGGTTGAGTCCGCCTCGCAAGGGTCTGTGTCGGTCATTGCCTGGCCAGATCCCAACGTCGAGCGTCAGAGCGTGCCGCCTGAGCCGGTAGAGACAGTGCTGGTGGACAGCGAGCATCCTTTGTTCATCGCCTATACCTCCGGCACTACCGGAAAGCCCAAGGGCTCGGTGCATGTACACGGTGGTTTCACCGTCAAGATCGCCGAAGAAGTGGCGTTCCAGTTCGACTGTCGCCCAGAGGACCGCCTGTTCTGGTTTGCGGACTTCGGCTGGATCATGGGGCCGTGGGAAGTGGTCGGTGCGCTCGCCAATGGTGCAACGGTGTGTCTGTTCGAAGGTGCGCCTGACTATCCGGAAATGGACCGACTCTGGGACTTCCTGGAACGCCACGAGGTCACCATCTTGGGCATCAGTCCAACACTGGTGCGATCGTCCATGGCCCACGGTGAGGAACCGGTGCGCCGCCACAACCTCTCCAAGTTGCGCATCCTGGGCTCCTCCGGGGAACCATGGAATGACGGCCCATACCGCTGGTTTCATGAGGTTGTTGGTGGAGGGCGTTGCCCGATCATCAACATCTCTGGCGGTACCGAAGTGGGAGCGTGCTTCTTGTCTCCGCATCCAGTTCAGCCCCTTGCCCCAATGTCTCTAGGTGGCCCGGCCCTTGGCATGGCTGTCGACGTCTTCTCCGACGACGGGGAACCGGTGCGCGGCGAGGTGGGAGAACTCGTCTGCACGAAACCATGGCCGGGCATGACCCGCGGATTGTGGAAAGCACCGCAGCGCTACGTCGAAACCTATTGGGATCGTTGGCCAGATGTGTGGGTACACGGAGACTGGGCAATCATCGATGAGGACGGCCAGTGGTATCTGCGAGGACGAAGCGACGACACCATCAAGGTTGCAGGTAAACGCCTAGGCCCCGCGGAAGTGGAGTCTGCTTTGGTGGCGCACCAGTCAGTGCTGGAGGCGGCGGCAGTCGGTATCCCTCACGATGTGAAGGGAGAAGCCTTGTGGTGTTACGTGGTTCTCGGTGAAGGGGTCGTGCCCACTGATGAGCTTCGATCCGAGTTGGTGTCGGTTGTAACAGACGCCCTCGGCAAGAGCTTCAAACCTTCGCAGATGCTCTTCACCGCAGCCTTGCCCAAGACCCGTTCTGCCAAGGTCCTGCGCCGTGCCATTCGGGCAACCGCGGTTGGGTCGGATCCGGGTGACTTGTCCTCGCTTGAGGATCCCTCTGCAATCGACGCAGTTCGAGATGCGGTTTAGGCCCATGGCCGATTATCAGGCTTCTCTCTTTGGCCAACGTGTCATGTTGAGGCCCTTGGGGCTTTCAGATTTTGGGGCGTGGCACGACGTGCGCACCACCAGCGCAGATTGGCTTCTCAAATGGGAGCCGCAGCGCATTGCCAACCAGCCGGACCCCACCTATGACCGTGACGCTTTTGCCATCAGGTGCAGCGCACGCCAAAGAGAGCGCCAGCTAGGCACGGGCTTTGGTTTCGGCATTTTTGTGGAGGGCCAGTTCTGTGGGGAGATCAATATCTCCTCGATCCAACGTGGCCCGTTCCAGAACGCCTATATCGGTTACTGGATAGATAGACGCTTTGCTGGTCAAGGGATCATGCCTGAAGCCGTCGTGGTTTTGTTGCGCTTCGCGTTCGAGGATCTTCATCTTCACCGGGTGCAGGTGTCGATCATCCCCCGTAACGACGCGAGTCGACGAGTGGTGGAAAAGCTTGGCCTACGCAACGAAGGCACAGCGCTTCGCTACTTGGAGATCAACGGGGTTTGGGAAGATCACGTCCGCTACGCCATTACCTCTGAGGAATGGGTGCAGCGCCGCGACGAACTTGCCGCAACGTGGCTAACTACGCCGGACCGGTAGCCAAACCGGGTCAGTTCTCTGTGAACCTGTAGTGGTTTTGGGTGAATAGGAAACCAAAATCACTACAGGTTCAGGGCGGCACCACTGCCTCAAAGCCCGTTTTCTTGGGCAGCCACAGCCACCGACAGGGCTCTGAGGCCCTTGTAGGCCATTACAGGCGGTGG
>JAGQSI010000032.1 GCA_020439605.1 Acidimicrobiales bacterium
CACTGGATTGACCTCGGCGCTCACACCCATTTCATTGGCCAGATTCACCACATCCACCGGTGACATCTGAGCCATGAGTTGGGCATAGAACGTGTTGGTGGAGTTGCGAGTAGCCGAGATCATCGAGATCGGCCCGCCGGGGCCGCCGCGCACAGTCCACTCCTTGTCGCCATTCGGACACTGATCAAGGGGAATTTCGATCTTGGATGGAGCGGGCAGCACTGAACGGATCGAGTAACCCTTCTTGACCGCATCTGCGAGAGCGAAGGTCTTGAAAGTTGAACCGGGCTGGCGGCCGGTTCCGCCCTCACCGGTAGCTAGGTTCACCTGGCTGCTCTCGTAGTCGAGACCACCGAGCATTGCCTTGATATGACCTTGGTCGTCGATTGCCACGATCGAGGCTGCAGGATCGCCTTGTTGATTCAGCGTTGAAGTCACCGCGTCGTGGGCGGCTTTTTGCATGTCGAGATCAAGAGTCGTATAGACCTTCAAACCACCGCCGTAGACGGTATCGGTGCCGAACTCCTTGATGAGCCATCGCCTCACATGCTCTGCGAAATACTCACTGCCCCATTGCTTGCCCTTCACCTCACCACCAAGCACTGACGCCTTGGGCGGTGGAACGATAAAGGGTGGTGCCCCGTTTAGAGACGGATCGTTTGGATCCATGGGGATCGACTCGTAGAACAGTCGCTGGTCCTTAGTGATGTAGCCGTCCTCTTCCATTCGAAGGAGTACCACATGGCGTCGTCGGACAGCTTCTTTGAGTGAAGCCTCACCACGATGGGGGTCTGCTCCGTTCGGGTTTCGAAGCAGTCCGGCCAAGAATGCGGCTTCTCCGGCGTTGAGCTTGCCGAGGTCATGATCGAACCAGGCGCGAGCCGCTGCTTGCACGCCGTAGGCGCCACGACCGAAATACACGGTGTTGAGGTACCTGGTGAGGATCTCTTCTTTGGAGATCTGCTGTTCGAGCTTGACCGCCATAACCGCTTCTTTGATCTTGCGGACCAAAGTTTGTTCACTGGTCAGATACGTCTGCTTCACGTACTGCTGAGTAATGGTGGACCCACCTTGGCGTACACCGCTGCCTTGAATATCGCGGTAGGCAGCACGCGCGATACCTACCGGATCCACGCCTCCGTGTTCGAAAAAGTCCTTGTCCTCGGCCGAAACCACGGCCTGACGCATGACCTCGGGGATTTGGTCGTAAGTGACCAGAACCCGGTCCTCGGTTCCGTGAAGCTGTGCCATGGCATTGGTGGAGTTGCAGTTGACCTGCACTTCGCTGGAGCAGAGGAAAGATGTCTGGGCCTCGATCGGTGCCAGCTTCGGATCCACCGGCAGCTCAACTCGTCCAAGAACAGTGATGGTCCCTGCGATCAGAACCACAAGCGCAAGCGCCCCGAGATAGAAAACTCGTCTCATGCGCCACACAATGGAGCGCTTCTTGATCTTGCCCTTTCGTGTCACCTTCAGGTTGTGAACGGGGACGGGCTTGCGGGTGCGGCGGGTCACGGCAGAAGTCAAGGTCGAGCCATCGATACGAGATGCCGATAGCCAAATGATCGAGGTGTCAGGCTACCAACGCTGGCAACCACATAGGCAGTCGCGGCCTAGCTAGGAACGCAGTGATCCCTTTCCCGGATTCAGAACGAATGTGCGCGCCAGGTGATTCCAAGAACACTCGGGGCAGACCTCAACCACATAACAGGAGAACGTTCCGGAACGTTTTGCTATGGATTGGAGTTCCTTCTTGGTGGTTATGCAGCGGCCAAAAGCTGGAAGCCGCGGCCCGAATACATATGAAACCAGGACAACTTTTGTCTCTTCGCAAACCGGACAATCAAGTCTGCTCGGCTCGCCGACTTCTCGTGCCGCGCGAGCAAGTTCTGGGTGAGCATCGCAGATCTCGTGGCGCGCTACCCGCCCCTTCCTGTACTCGGAAAGAACCGATTGACGCGCCAGCCGATAGTCGATCTCTGCGGGACCGCCCGCGCCCCGAACCGTGTCTGCGCGAAAACTCACGATCCGAGGCTACCGACGTAATCGAGGTCTACGACCAAAGCACAGTGATCACTCATCGGTGTCTGCCTGACCTCATGGGACTTCACTGTCCAGTGGGCGCAATACAGAACATGATCAATGTCTAGGTGTGGCTTGCCCACTGGAAATGTTGCTCCGCCATCCACAACAGCTAGGCCAGCTGCGGCCGCCTGGCGTACTACCGCATCACGACGACGGTTGAGATCACCAGCGATGATCAACGGGCCGTCATGGCCGCTGGCTCGTTGCAACATCATGTTCAGTTGAGGTTCGTTGTTCCATTGTTTCACCGCTAGGTGGGTACACCAGACACTGATCTGTCTGCCCTGGACAACTACATCGGTCTCCAGAACAGTTCTCTGCTCCTGCCAGAACCGTGTCCTGGGAACCTTTGGTAAACGCACAACAGTGGACTTCGCTATCTCTCCCTTGACCAGAACTGCATTGCCGTAGAGTCCCCCGAGTAGACGCTGCGATGAGCCGAATCTGTGGGCCATTTCGCATCGAGTCGCGACCACCGAAGCCAAGTCCACTCCCTTTGTTCTCAGCGTTGACCTATCCACCTCTTGAAGACAGATCACGTCGGCGTCAAAGCCCGCGCACACATCGGCTAGTTGCTCACCATCAACTCGACCACGCCGGCCAAGCGTTCCGTGGTGAATGTTGAAGGTCACGATTCGCATTGCTCTGAGCTTCTCACGAAGGTGGCACCGATCGCGGTGGCGCGCCCGCGAGACTTGAGACATGACTGACCTATCGTCTCCATCTGCCACTCCAGCCGAGCCCACCTGGCATCGCTTCTCCGCAGCGGCTCAGTGCGGAAATGACTCCTCGGTCGTCAACTATGGAACCGCTCTACCGAGCGAAGCCGAACTAAAACTCCTCGGCACGGTGGAGTCCAAGAGAATTCTGGACCTTGGCTGCGGAATCGGCGCGAACGCCGTTGCACTCGCTCAACAGGGTGCAAAGGTCATCGCTGTAGACCCCTCCACAACTGCACTCAACCGAGTACGTGAACGAGCAGAAACCGCAGAAGTTCGCGTAGAGCTTCATCAAGGAGAGCTTGCGGAACTTCCCTTTCTGCGCTCGGACAGCATCGATGCAGCAATCAGTGTCATGGCTCTGAGCTCAGTAGATGACCTGGCGCGGGTGTTTCGTCAGGTCCACCGGGTTCTCAAACCCGAAGCTCCTTTGGTCATGTCGGTACCTCACCCCGCGTTCAATCTGCTCGACCCGAAAGCCTCTGATCCGCTCCGAGTTGCCCGTGCCTATGACGACTCCTCACCGGTGGAATGGGAACTCAACGGTGAAGAGATCGTTGATTATCCACGGACATTTTCCACACTGTTCACCACGCTGGCGCGCGCCAACTTCCGTGTAGATCAAGTGATCGAGCCAACTGCCAATCCCTCAGCGGCACGTGAGGACTCCTATGCCGATGCGATGAGATTGGTTCCAGCCACACTCGTGCTGCGGGCCCGTAAACAGGGCAACTAAACACGTCTACTTGGAGATGGACCGCTTGTAGACCCGGATCGAAATTGGTGCCACCACCACCACTAGACCTATCACCCACATCCACGTGTAAAGCACCGGATGCTGAGTCGGGAACGCTGTGCTTTGCGAGGGGATACCCGTCGGGTTGTCGAACAAGATCCTCAGCGCATCTGAAAGCGACGAGGTCGGGTTCCACCGGGCCACAACTTGCAACGGTCCGGGCATGGATTCGACCGGCACAAAGGTGGATGCCACGAAGGTCAAGGGAAACAGTGCCGCAAACGCGATCCCGGTTACACCTTCTGGAGTTTCCACGAGACTGCCCAGCAGCACACCGATCCAAATGATCGCGAATGCGAACGCGATCATCAGAACGTAGGCATGTACCGCGTCTACAAAGCCGCCTCGGATTCTCCAGCCAACCACCAGACCAGCAAGTGACATGATCGTTATGGGCAGAACCTGCTTCAACACGTTGGCCACAGCGTGACCACCAAGGACTGCTCCGTTTGCGATCGGTAGAGACCGGAAGCGATCCACAGCCGAGTTCTTGCGATCGTTTGCCAAACTCATGGCAACACCAAAGGCGCTGAACACCAATGTCTGAGCAATGATCCCGCCCATGAGAAACTCCCGGTAATTCCCATCCGGGATCTGGATCGCGCCACCGAAAACGTAGGCAAACAACAGCACGAACATGAGCGGCTGAATGGTTGCGTCCGACAGCGCCTCAGGCTGGCGCTTCATATGGATCAAGCCGCGCCGTGCAATCACCCAGACATCATGTAGAGCGCCTCGCGATTTATGGGGACCAACCTGTTGTGTAGTTTCGTTCATCGGGCACCGTCCTCATCTGTTGGGGTCTCGTCGTTGGCTGGGGACCCGGTGAGCGTCAAGAACACTTCATCAAGGGTTGGCTGGCGCAGACTCAGGTCTTCAACGCCAATCCCTGCTTCACCAAGCGCCCTAGCTACGTCGGCTAGCCCGCTCACACCGGCTTCAGTAGGTGCCACCGCGCTTCGAGTGGATGGATCCTCCACCACCGCAGTGCCGGTAACGCGCCCTAGAACCTGCGCTGCTTCGCCTAGACGCTCGACCTGAGTAACAGTGACGCCAATGTTGTCGCCGCCGACTTGACGCTTCAGGCTTCGTGCATCGCCTTGGGCGATGATCTGTCCATGATCCACAACCACGATGTCGTTGGCCAGACGGTCTGCCTCTTCGAGATACTGCGTTGTCAGGAGAATCGTTGTGCCGTGATCCAGCAAGGTGTCGAGCACAGCCCAGAGTTCATTGCGGGCTCGAGGATCCAAACCAGTGGTTGGCTCATCTAGGAACAGAACTTCGGGATTTGCCACCAGAGTTGCTGCTAGGTCCAGCCGGCGACGCATACCACCCGAATAGCCCCCACTAACCCGGCCACCGGCATCGGCCAATGAGAACTCCTCAAGCAGTTCTCCGGCGCGAACCTTGGCTTCTTTTCGCGAGAGTTGATGTAGCTCACCGATCATCACCAGGTTCTCAAAACCTGTGAGCAAGGGGTCGACGGTGGCGTCCTGTGCTGCGAGACCGATTCTTCGGCGAACCTCAGTCGGATCTTTCATTACGTCAAAGCCAGCAACTGTGGCGGAACCTTCATCAGGCTCTGACAAGGTGGTCAGAATCCGTACAGCTGTGGTCTTACCAGCGCCGTTCGGGCCAAGAACTGCCGTAACAGTTCCGGCAGGCACACTCAGGTCTATTCCACCTAGCGCAACCTTCTCTCCGTAGCGCTTTACGAGACCCGTTGCCTCTATTGGACAGGCGGCCATTTGTGTCTGCTTTCTCAGGCGGTTTGGGCGAAACGTTCGACAGCGTTCTTGTCACCCGCGACAAGCAGCAAGGAACCGGGAGCGAGCACGCTATCGGGAGTCGCATAGGAAAACGACCCATTTTCTGGCTTTATCGACACAACGGTTATTCCGAATCGAGCTCGCAACTGTGCTTCTTGGAGGGTCTGGCCCTCGGTGTCTTTTGGAGCGAACGTCTCGACCAGAGCGAAGTGCTCATCGATCTCGATGTAATCGATCATCCGTCCCGCGACTCGATGTGCGATCCGAACCGCCATGTCCCGTTCAGGAAACACGACATGGGTTGCCCCAACACGTTCCAAAATCCTCGCGTGGGCCTTGCTCGTGGCTCGGGCCCGGATCTCGTCTACCCCTAGATCCGCAAGAGCTGAGGTACACAAGATGCTGGCCTCAACGTCATCGCCTATCGCCACCAACGCGTGCTCAATCGAGCCCACCCCAAGACTCATGAGGACCTGTTCGTCGGTTGCGTCGGCACTCACTACATGGGTGACCACAGATGCGAAAGCCTGGACCACTTCGTCGGATTGGTCGATGGCTAGAACCTCGTGGCCAAGACGCTCAAGTTCTATAGCGGCGGTGGACCCGAAGCGGCCCAGCCCTACCACCAATACCTCGGTTGAGTTCTTTCGATCAGCCAATGAGAGGGTCCTCCTCGGGATAGCGAACACGCGCTTCGCGTCGATTCAACACCAGCGCCATGCCCAACGTGACTGGACCGAGACGTCCAATCAGCATCGTGAAGATCAGCACGAACTGCGCCACATGGGACAACGTTGGGGTTATTCCCGTGGATAGCCCAGCAGTACCGAATGCCGAAATGGCCTCGAACAGAGCATCTGTAAGAGGAACCGAAGTAGTGGTGGCCAACAACACGACCGTGGCGGTGAAGACAGCACCAGCTGCAAGTATCACCACAGTTGTTGCCTCACGAGTCGCGCGCTCTGAAATCCGTCGGCCGAATGCACCTACATCGCTGCGGCCCCGCAACTGTGACCAAACCACCAGACCCAGTACCGCCGCTGTAGAGATCTTGATGCCGCCACTGGTTCCGGCGCTACCTGCACCTATGAACATGAGCACCATCGTGGCAAACAGTCCCTCATCGCTCATCTCGCCGATGGGCACTACGGAGAACCCAGCGGTCCTAGGGGTTATCGAGCCAAACACCGACATCGTGGCTTTTGCGATCGCCCCTCTGGAACCAAACGTTGCCGGGTTGGTCCATTCCGCCGCTCCAATTGCCACACAGCCAACCACCAACAAGATCGCAGTCATTGCCAATGTGAGGCGAGAATGCAAGGTCAGACCACGCCACTTGCGGTCATGGCGATGGGTGTAGAGGTCCACCAGAACCGGAAACCCGAGACCACCCACAACAACCGAAATTGCTAGCGGCGCCAACACGATCACGTCCGTGCTGAAACGTTCGAGGGAATCCGGGTAGAGAGAAAACCCTGCGTTGGTAAAGCCGGCAACTCCGTGAAACACCCCGTGCCACAGTGCCTTGTCCCAGCGGTAGTGATACCCAAACCAGAATCGACCGGCGAGCACCACCGAGATGACAACCTCAACCATGACCGTCACAAAAGCCACACCGCGAAGAACTCTTCGCACATCTCCGAGGGAAAGGGCGCTTCGCTCACGGTTTGCAAGCAAAGTCATTCGAAGTCCCAAGTGACGTGAAACAACGATCGCTATCAGCGACGCAATCGTCATGAACCCGAGACCACCAAGCTGCATCAACAAGAGCAAGATGGCTTGTCCGAAGCCGCTGAAATGGGTACCCGCGTCCACTACCGACAATCCGGTGACGCAGACCGCACTCGTCGAGGTGAACAACGCCGCTTGGAATCCCAGCGACTGCCCTGAACTACTACTCCACGGCAATATCAACAACGCCGTGCCGATCGCTATGGCAGCCACGAACGCACTAACCACCGCACGCGCTGGATGATCAGCGACTGCTAGTAGACGCTTGTGGCTGGCCATCACCTGCTTCTAGCTATCAGATGAAACTGAAGGCTGCTGTGATGCCCACCAGCTATCTATTCGGCGATAGGCCTCATCAGGCTCCAGAGGACCCTCATCCAAGCGAGCCTCGAGCAGCATCTCCAACGCCTTGCCGATGTGTGGACCCGGTCCGATACCGAGGTAATCCATTACGGCCTTACCGTCAAGGTCTGGGCGGATCGCATCAAGTGCCTCTTGTTCTTTGAGCACTTCGACCCGAGCGGTGAAGTCCGTCATCTGCTGCGCCAACCTGGCCGCCTTGCGCTTGTTGCGTGTTGTGCAGTCACTCGAAGTGAGGTCGATCAGGCGTTCATACTGATCCCCGGCATCTCGCACAAAGCGCCGTACAGCAGAATCGGTCCACGCGTCGCCATCGCCGTAACCATGAAAACGCAAATGGAGATAGACAAGCTTGCGCACCGCAGCCACATCGTCGTTGGAGTACTTGAGGGCCTGCATTCGATCCCTGGCCATGCGCGCTCCCACCACCTCGTGATGGTGGAAGGTGACCCCGTGGTCCGCGTACGCACGAGTTCTTGGTTTGCCAACATCATGAAGAAGCGCAGCTAAACGAACCAGACGCTCAGGCTTGGTGTTGGACACCACAGCAATGGTGTGGGCAAGAACATCTTTGTGATGGTGAATCGGATCCTGCTCGAGCCTCATTGCTGGAAGCTCTGGAAGGAAGTGGTCTGCAAGCCCTGTGTCCACAATGAACCAGAGACCTCTTGAGGGATCAGGCACCACCATCAGCTTGTCGAGTTCGTCACGAATTCTTTCCGCAGACACAATCTCAAGGCGTGAAGCGTTCTCGCGAACAGCTTCCACAAGTTCTGCGACAGGTTCGAGCTGATAGCCGGCAATGAAGCGCGCTGCTCTCAACATTCGCAACGGGTCATCAGAAAACGAGATCTCTGGATCGAGAGGGGTTCGCAAGATCTTGTTGTGCAGATCTGCCGCTCCGCCATGGTTGTCAACGAGTCTCGGTTCACCCTGGCCAACCTCGATCGCCATCGCATTCACTGTGAAGTCGCGTCGCGAAAGATCCGCTGCGATCTCTTTGCCGAACTGGACTAGCGGCTTACGGGAATCTGCCTCGTAGACCTCACCCCTGTGGGTTGTTATCTCGAACTCACGCTCACCGAGTTTGATCCCAATGGTTCCAAATCTTTCGCCCTGGGTCCACAAGGCGTCCGCTATTGGACCTACCGCTTCTTTGATCTGGTCGGGGTTGGCGTCCGTGGTGAGATCTATGTCCGCTTTCGGTCCCAACTCCTTTCCCAGAAGCTGGTCCCGAACAATCCCGCCCACGAGATACGCCCTGAACCCGGACGCGACAAGGCTCTGCGCAATGGGCGCAACCTCGTCTAGAACAAGCTTGAGTCTGGGAGGAATCACGCCTAAACGCTAGGGGAAAGCAGCTCGGCCGCCATACCCAATTCCAACTATCGCTGCTTTGTTGAACCTAGAGGCTCAACGCATGGTGGGCAGACCGGCCTGTTGCACCGCAATTCTGAAATCTTCTGGATGCGAAGCCCTGAGAATCGCACTCTCCCAAGAAATCAGTTCATCGCTGTAAAGATTCAGCAGCGCCTGATCGTTGGTGGCCATACCGTGGTATTCACCTTCGCTCATCAGACGTTCGATGAGCGTTGAGTCCACTCCGTTGGATATGGCATCGCGGACCTTCATGGTTCCGGTGAGGCTCTCAACGAGCGCGATTCGACCTCGTCCATCCGCGCGATCCATGAGCCTCTGGCACACGATTCCTCGAAGAACTCGAGCGAGCAGATGGCGGGTGTGTTCCTGAGCATGAGATGGCTGACGATCCACCAACCACCTCAAAGTGTCGAGCACGGACAAGGTGTCCATGACTCCGATCACCAACCGCCCAGCGGCAGCAACCGTAAGGGCCTGGGCAATGGCATCGGCATCCATGAGAGAACTCACGAAAATCACGTCCGCGTCCTGACGGGCCACCCTTCGTAGGGCGTCCACGACGTCCGACGTGTCGGTACCAACCTCGCGCTGGCTTATCACCGCGTTGCGATCAGCGTGAAGAACTTCGATCGGGTCCTCGATGGTCACAATATGGCGGGGTTCCAAACCGTTGATGTGGTCGATCATCGCGGCGGCAGTAGTTGTCCGACCAGAACCTGCTGGACCCGAAATGATGACCAAGCCCTCTTGTTGTTCCGCAAGGTCCGCAACGATTCTTGGAACACCAAGATCTTCAATTGCTGGCGCACCGGGAACAACTCGGCGAATGGCCAAGCTGACCGACCCACGCTGGCGATAGACGTTCACCCGGAAACGACCAAGACCCGGAACGCTGTACGCGAGGTCTGTCTCCCCGTCTCGATCAAACTCCTCAGCCTTTTCTGGCGTCATGATCTCACGAGCAATGGCTTCAATCGCATCCGGAGACATCGGCTCCAGAGTTGTCATCTCCAAGCGTCCATTGCGACGCATGGCCGGCGCAGAGCCAACCTTGATCAACAGATCCGATCCGCGCTCTGAGAGTAGGTACTGCAATAGGTCAACGGCCCGAGTCACGGGAACCTCCAGGTGGCTACGAGTCCGATCTAACTCGCGGTTCTATCCGTCGGCCAACGCCCCGCGTATCTTGAGGGATGCAGCGCAAACTTGAGCACCGGGCCCGCCGGAACTGGCGCCTTCGGGTCTAAAAGCACCATCGTCGGCGAGGGCTGAAAGAACTGCACCTGTGCTGTCAGCCAAGGCATCGAGGTCATAGCCGCCCTCCAAGAACAACAAACGCTTGCCGGCGGGGACCAGACGCACAAGTTCCAAGGTGATGTCTGCAAAATCTCCTGAGGTGAGGCCAAGGTTGGTCAACGGGTCTGCGCGGTGAGCATCAAAGCCGGCCGAGATCAACATCCAGGTTGGAGCGAACGCCTCGAGCGCCGGAGCAACCACTTCATCTAGCGCGAGGCGATACACGTCTCCGGTTGTGTAGCTAGGGAACGGCAGGTTCAACGTCAGGCCTCTCGCCGACGCAGCGCCGGATTCTCGGATTCCTCCCGTGCCCGGGTACTGAGGCCACTCATGCATGGATATGTAGAACACATCCGGGTCACTCCAAAACAGGTCCTGTGTCCCGTTGCCGTGATGGGCGTCGTAGTCCACGATCGCGACTCGTTCTCCCCGATCTCGCAAGAAGGCAGCAGCCACTGCCACGTTGTTGAACAAACAAAAGCCCATGGCCTGACTGGCCAAAGCATGATGGCCGGGCGGTCTGACTGCACAGAACCCCACGTCTCCATCGCCATCGTCTAGGCGTTCTATGAGGCTGAGGCCTGCACCCGCTGCGAGTAGCGCTGCATCCCATGACTCCTCAACAACAAACGTGTCTCCATCGAGCGCTCCGCCACCGCTTTCACAAAATGATCGCAGTGCACGTCGATAAGCGCTCGGGTGAATTCTTTCAAGCTCGTCATCTCGCGCTGCGCGCGGTTCCACCATGGTCAGAGCTTCCACCAAGCCTGCCTGTTGGATACCGAGTTGAACTGCTCTTAGGCGCGCCGGAGACTCCGGGTGGCCTCGCCCAGTTCTGTGCTCGATGAATCGAGGATGAGTCGTATATAGGACGACCATCCCTGAAGGCTAGAAGCCCGGAGATCAAACGATGCTCACCGAACCCACCAAGGCACCTGGCTCGAAGTCCTAACCTCACAGGTGTGAGCCTTTTCCCCATCGGATTCGAGACGCCGTAATGGCCGTTGATGATCGCTGGTGGGGGCTGCGCGCCCGGCTTCACGTCACTCCTTGGCACTCCACGCTCGACACCGTCGTGATCAGCCCACTGCCGCATCGACCATCGCCGAGTTGCGCCGATGTCCTCCACGAGATGCACACCCAACAGGAACGGGGTATCAAGCGAGTACTCACCACTGCGCTCCATCAAGGTGAGTTGGGACCATTCCTCGACGCTGGTTTCACCATCCACGAACATCTCCACCTGTTGAACCACGATCTGAGTTCGATACCTGAAGCAACATGTACGGTGCGTCACCGACGGGCATGGCGACGCGATTATCCAGAGCTACTAGCGGTAGATGCGAAAGCCTTCGAACCCTTTTGGGCGTTGGATCAATCTGGGCTCGTCGACGCGATAAGGGCAACGCCATCAAACCGCGTAAGAGTGAGCACGCTCGACAACACGATCGTCGCCTACGCGGTTTCGGGACGCTCAGGCGGTCGCGGATATCTACAACGCTTGGCGGTAGATCCGCTTCACCATCGCGGTGGTATCGGTAGGTCACTGGTGGTCGACTCACTCAAATGGCTGAGAAGAAATGGTGCTGGCGGCGTCGCGGTAAACACCCAGGAAAAGAACTCCGCAGCACTTGACCTATATCTCTCCACCGGTTTCAAAGCAGAGCCTTC
>JAGQSI010000329.1 GCA_020439605.1 Acidimicrobiales bacterium
ACCATTTCCACGGTTCCGCTTGCTTCTCCAAGGTCCACCACGTCTCCCACCCCGTAATGGTCCTCTATCAGCATGAAAGTGCCTGACAAGAAGTCACGCACCAGATATTGGGCTCCGAAACCAAGAGCAACACCAGCCACGCCGGCGCCGGCCAACAGCGGGCCCAGGTTCCAGCCGATCGTTTCAAGGACCTGGATGAACGCAACCGTCCAGATCACCCCGGTGGCCACACTTCGCAACACAGTGGTGATCGTCTCGGCCCGAGCCGCACTTCGAACGTTCACCTCGCCGGTGGACAAGAACACCGAAGGGGTCCTTGAGCGGATCCTCTTCATCTTGTCCGTGTCCTGGATCCCTTGGATCCGCTGACCAAACCTGCGGATCAATCGCCTAGCCAGCCGGTTGACCAGCCAGGCGATTACGACGATCCACAGCACCTGCAGCGGCACATCGTCAAGCCAATCGGCAAACTGAGCGATCTGACGGTTGCCCGTCAGGTCATAAGCCCATCGGCATGCGTTGCCCGGCTCCCCAGAGCAAGCCCGTGCCAACTCTGCTGAAACCTCTTGGGAGACAAGTGCAAGCATTGGGTAGCTCCGATGAAGCTGCGCTCACTCAGCCTTGTGGCTGAGTGTCTGGGGTTGGCTCTGGGGTTGTTTCCTGTGGCGCCCCTGCGACAGTGGTAGTGGTTTCTGCTGGGGTTGTTTCTGTGGAATCGACAATCTCCACGATGAAGGTCAGGGGATCGTTGGGACCAATCGAAGGGGGGCTACCGGCTGCGCCATAGCCGAGCGCTGCAGGAATATCGATCTGAACGATTGAGCCAACGTTCTGTCCGGCGAGACCTTCGGTCCAACCGTCGATTACTGAACCTACGGAAGAGGTCGGTGCTGCATCGGCGAGAGCCACCTGGAACGGCTCTCCACGGTCCCAGGAAGAATCGAACTGGTTGCCCGTCGAGCAAGCAATGCCCAGGTAATGCACGGTTGGGTAGCTCTTTCTCGTTACCTCCGCGCCGTCGCCTTCTGTGAGAACAGTGACCTTCACCTTGTCCATGGTTGGCTCGGTGGGAAGGGTGAACTCGGTGGGCTTGCCTTCAGCGGCAGGAACATCACCCTTGGGATTGCAGTACTGGGGAGCGTCGGTAACTCCAAGCAGCCTCACCAGGAACTCCAGATTGGCGTCCGGACCGATTCCTTGCGCTTCGTTTCCGTCGGCCCCATAAGCCTCTGCGGCAGGAATCAGGATCTGGCGGGTGGCACCAACCTGCATATCGGCCAAGCCGGTTTCGAGACCAGCAATCAACTGACCGGTGCCAAGGCGAAGGGTTAGAGGGTTCGTCTGTTCGAACGTGTTGTTGAAAATCTTGCCGTCGGTCACGGTGGCGCCGATCAGGTCAACTGTGAGGTACTTGGTGGAGTTGACCTTGCAGGCCTTCTTCTCGGCCTTGAGCACGTCCTTGAAAGACGTTGCCTTACCCACCTTTGCCCCAGCCTCAACCTCGGGGACGTCTTTCGTGTCCCTTTCTACCGTTGAGACGGTGCAGCCAAGCCCGTCCTTCACGATGGTGCCACCAAGTTCTTCTTCTTTCGAGCAGCCAGCGATCAACAGCGCGCCGACCAGTGCGCCAGCTATGAGTACTCGGGGTCTTGCTGTCCTAAACATGACTGCGAACCGTACCCGAGCCCGCCCACCAACTCAGTGTCAGAGCATTGATTGTTGCGATGACTCCAAGTCGAGCAGGAACTTCTTGCGGTCCATCCCACCGCCGTAACCGGTGAGGCTTCCGTCTGCGCCGATGACACGGTGGCACGGAACAATGATCGAAATCGGGTTGCGCCCATTGGCCAGGCCAACTGCTCTTGACCCCTTCGGCACACCTACTGCCTTGGCTATGTCGCCGTAGCTACAGGTCTCGCCATAGGGGATGTCTCGCAAAGCTCTCCAAACTCGGAGCTGAAATTCTGTTCCCTCCGGTGCCAGGTTCACTTCGAAGGATTCACGTTGGCCATCGAAGTATTCGCCCAACTGATCAACCACCGTTTGAAACGCCGTTGGATCTTCGACCATCGCGTCGATGGGCGCTGGGCTCTGATCGGGACCGCTGAACCACAGGCCGCTAAGAAACTCTTCGGTCCCGGTCAGCACCAACTCACCTACCGGCGATTCGACAACCCGATACCTCAGCTCACCAACACGCTCACCAACAGACGACATGGTGCCAAGCGTAGGAGGCCCACGGTAAAACCGCTGGCGGAGATCGGACCGCTGCGTTGCCGGTGGAAAACACCGCACACCAGACGGCAAACGCCTCACACACTGCGGGCTCTGGGGCATGAGCCATGCATGCAATGACTAGGTCGAGGGTCCGTCTACGGGTACCGTGACACCTCA
>JAGQSI010000330.1 GCA_020439605.1 Acidimicrobiales bacterium
GTTCTCCAACGGCTCGCCGAACGATTCGCTAGCGAAAGCTCAGCGCGAAGCCACAGAGTTGCTGACCGACTACAACGGTTGACAATCAGGCAGCAGAAGCGGTCAGGTTGGCTTCAACCACGCCGTCTAGTAGGTGCTCCACAAGGTGAGCGGGAACCTTGCGGAGCACCTCAGTCACCAGCACATCTGTCTCTGGAAGCTCTCGCATCATCCACCGACACATGGCCCCATCATCGAACCATTGCCCAGCGGTAAGGATCTCTCCTTCACCTTTCGGAGCCCACTTAGCAGCAGGTAGTTCGACCTTCCACATGCGTTGCCTCAACATCCACCACGGTCTGCTCAAGGCCTCGCTCGTGGTGCGTGCAGCTAGATCAGATGGTCCGAGCTTTTCTCCTGACTTGTTCAATGGATGCATCCGAGCCAATGAGCGCCATGTACGCACAGACCTGGGATCCATCTCGGCTGCCGTAACTATTGCGTCAAGCCACCACATATCGAGCAGAAGAGCCGTGCTAGCGCTCGGAGCAGTGGTAGAGAGACCCAGCACGCGAGCCAAGACGTCATAGCACCAACCCTGGGGCCTGTCAGCCAGAATCACCTCGGACCCTCCTAGAGGTTCGATGATTGAAGTACTCCTCCCATCTCTGTCCATCATGTAGGTGAAGTGGATTCGTTCTGAGGGCTTGCCATCGAAGTGGTGAGCCGTACCCGAGGTGGCCAGACCAACCCCATACCACGACTCGGGTGCTCGTAGCCCGACCAGGCAATCGAGAGGGTGAGCGAGTTCGTCATTGAGAATATGAACCCCAAGTTCGAATTCCTCGTTCAACGGATCTGACTTGACCCGGAGCATGTGAGACCCGCTCTCGTGAACACCGGATCGATGAACTCCCTCGACCAGCGCCTGCAGCGACGGTGTATCTGGATGATCGGACTTCGAGTCCGCGCTATTGGATGTGGCCATTACCTAGGTCCTTTGATGGCTTTGATCAGTAACGTTTGACGTCCGACCAATGGCCACCGAGGGGACGCGATCCTCGGCGTTGAGAATGCCTACCTGCGCGCTAGTAGTCAATACCTATTCGGTGATTGCTACTCAACTGGCGCAAATGTTGTTTTGTTGGTCAGGTGGTCGCCGCAATGGTCGAGACAGTGACCATCTCATAGGAATCGCGCCGAGTAGCACGATTGGCTGCAACCCGAACAGTTTCGGCCTCATCATGAGGCACTCGATCAAGCATCCGAGATGCACTCTGCCAACGACGCTCGGCTAGCACCCTTGCCAACCTCGCATCACTTGGAGCACAGGCATGTAAGGCCTCATTGCCGAGATCGCAGGCAAGTGGAGCTGCATTGTCCCCAAGGCCCACAAACCTGCCGAGGGACCTCAAGGACCGACGAGGATGAATAGCTGGGTGACCATATAGACAGTAGGTGTCCAGGTGCCCATGGTCATGCCAGCCGGCCTGGTAGGCGCCGCCATGGCCGGGGAGCGGAGAACGGCGCAAGGATCTTGAGCGGTCTGATCTCAGTCGAAGCCCAAGGTTGATCCCGAGGAGCTCGGCGCGATCCGCAATGAAAGG
The DNA here is from genome assembly GCA_020439605.1 of Acidimicrobiales bacterium. Taxonomy (GTDB): domain Bacteria; phylum Actinomycetota; class Acidimicrobiia; order Acidimicrobiales; family Iamiaceae; genus Aquihabitans. The sequence continues at coordinate 1,587 of JAGQSI010000330.1, forward strand.
AAGATCGAACGTGCCACCGTTCCAAGTCGCAATCACGCCGGGCGCAAGCCCGGATAGATGATCGTCTAGAGAAACGAGCAGATTGTGCTCGTCGCCGTCAAAGAGCAGATCGAAGTTCTGCCCGGACAAAGCGATTGCCTTGATCGACGCTATGGACGGATCCAACCCATCACAGGAGGTATCCGTCTCGATGTCGAGACCATAGATTGACGCAATTTGACCCATCCGTTCCCCCGGATGTCGACCAATATTTCCCCTACAAGAGAAATAGGGTAAATGGCCGGCGCCCGTTATTGGTGGATGGTCAAAGACCGGGTTTGGTTCAGCGCTCTTCTTTGAAGATGACGTGCTGACGAATACGGGGGTCGTATTTCATTAGCTCAATACGTTCACGCGTGTTGGTCTTGTTCTTGCGCGTCACATACGTATAGCCAGTCCCAGCGGTGGACTTCAGCTTGATGATCGGGCGTTTGTCGCTTCTGGCCATCGGTTTCGTTCTTTCCGGCTTTCCGGCGTTTAGGTCGGACGAGTCATGCTAGAGCCCCACGGAGCCTCGTCCCAACTCGCGGGTGTGTTGGCCTAGGGTGGCTGGATCATGTCGAGGGCACTCAGCATCTTTCAAAGGGCGGTGTTGTTCACGCTTGTTGCCCTCGTTCTTGTTCTTTTCGCCGACACATCTTCGGCCTGGGCCCACACCGAACTGATGGCGTCGGATCCAACCGATGGGGCAGTGATCGAGGTAGCCCCACAATCCGTAACGTTGCAGTTCAACGAGAAAGTCTCTGTGCAACCAGACGGAGTG
>JAGQSI010000331.1 GCA_020439605.1 Acidimicrobiales bacterium
GTTGCGCTCGTTTCCGAAGGTGTGGAACTTCGTACGTCTGGGATTGATGCCCAGATCCTCGTGCTCTCACAGGCCTCGCGAGACGAGTTGGATGATCTCATCGCATACGGATTGGATGCCTGTGTCTACACCGACAGCGGTATCGAAGATCTGAGCGAAGCCGCACGGAGAGGACAGCTAGGCGCTGAAGGAACTGTAGGAGTTCACCTGAAAGTGGACACCGGTATGAGACGGGTAGGTGCTCAGACCAGCGAAGCCCTGCGGCTAGCGGAGCTCATCGATAGGGAACCGCTCCTTCAGCTGCGTTCGGTTTTCACTCATTGCGCAGTGGCAGATGACCCTGATTCGGATTTCACGGATGTGCAGCTCGATCGATTCGATGAGGTTCTTGGCGAGATCGCCGCTGCAGGTATCGAGGTGCACGCCACCCACGCGGCCAACACCGCAGCGGCCATCGAACACGAGCGTGCCCGTCAGAGTTTTGTTCGAATAGGAATCGGCTTGTACGGGTTGGCGCCCTCACCGGCTCTCGACGGTCGGGTGATGTTGAGCCCTGCGATGTCTTTGCGAGCTCGCGTTTCTCATGTGAAGCGGGTGAGTGGCGGAGAGGGAATTTCCTACGGGCTCAAGTATCGCCCCGGCAACGACACCACCATCGCCACAGTTCCCCTCGGCTACGCCGATGGGCTTTCTCGTCGCTACGGCGAGAAGGGCGGAACCGTACTGATCGGCGGCAGGCCTCGACGGATTGCTGGCTCTGTCACCATGGACCAAATCATGGTGGACTGTGGCGACGACCCTGTTCAGGTAGGCGACGAAGTTGTCCTTATCGGCCAGCAGGGAGATCAAGAACTGAAGGCATCGGACTGGGCAAGGATATTGGGCACCATCTCCTATGAGGTTGTTTGCGCAATTAGCCCTAGAGTGCCTCGTCGGTACAAAGGAGATGGCCAGTGAGTAAGAAGAGTTTCGTCCTAGGGGCAATGGCACTAGGCGCAGGAGTGCTGGCCTGGCGTACCTACAAAGCCACCCATCCGGCTTGGGCCCGTGGACCCATCTCTGCCGATCCGGGCCGCAGCCGCCCCCGACTTCCCGACTCGCTGTTCGAGGTTCCCGAAGATGTGATCCATCACTCGATCCCTTCGTCCGATGGTGGGAACATCCATGTTGTGGAGCGTGGCGAAGGGCGCCCGTTGGTGCTTCTACATGGCGTCACACTTCGCTATGACGTTTGGGCCCCACAACTAAATGACCTAGCGGACCGCTATCGGGTGATCGCTGTGGATCTGCGAGGCCATGGAGAGTCCTTTGCTGGCGAAGATGGCTATGGCCTTGGATGCCTCGCCCAGGATCTGGCCACAACTCTTGAGGCTCTAGATCTGCGTGACGCCATCGTCGTTGGTCATTCGATGGGTGGAATGACCGTCATGCACTTCTGTGGGCAACACCGAGATGTGTTGGCCGAGCGTGTGGCCGGTCTGGTCTTCGTGGCCACCCGAGCCCATCAGGTTCTACCTCCGTTTGCGGACCGTCGGGCCCGGCTCATATTGGCCAAGGGGCAATCCATGCTCGAGGCAGGCAGGCCTCTTCCAACAGCCACAACCTCGACTCGCAATATCGCCCGCTTGGCGTTTGGTGAGAATCCGTCTCCGCGTGCAGTGGACGCAATCGCTGAGATGGGCGACGCCATGGAACCCGAGGCCATGTTGGCTTCGGCTGCGGGTCTCATGGATCATGACTCGCGGGCCGCGTTGCGTGAAACCAACACACCATCGTTGGTGGTGGCCGGTACGCGCGACATCTTGACCCCGGTGCCTTCTGCCAGCCACCTTGCCCACATCCTGCCAAATTCGGAGTTTGTGGTTCTTGCTCGGGCCGGCCATCAGATCATGCAGGAACGTCCCGCAGAACTCGCAGAGTTGATCGACGAGTTCGCAGCTCATCTGCCTGAAATCAAGTCGACAGATTCCAGCGCCACCACTAGTTGAGCACCGGGTCTAAGCCCGAACTCTTCAAACCTCCCACCCGCTGACTCGACTACATGTCGAGTCCTGGATCTTGGCAACACAACTCGGTTGGGTGCCACAGATTCAAAGACTTTCCGAACAGTCATTGATTGGTCTATCAGGGCAACATCGATAGGGAACTTCATCCCAAAGGTGTGAATGGAGCGGACCTTGGGAAGAATTAGCACGCCCTCTAGGTAGTCGCGCCCTAGTAGACCTTTGGCACGAGAGTGTCTTGTACTGGCGACTTCTGCCGGCGAGACAGGCTTGTTGTCAACGCGTAGGTAAGCGATAAAGCCATGAGTGCGAGCTGTCATGGTCCAGAGATACCTGCTGGAGAGAGGAACGCGGCCTGCTGCTACTCA
>JAGQSI010000332.1 GCA_020439605.1 Acidimicrobiales bacterium
ATGCTCTCGGAGATGGACGGCTTTGAGGCCACTGAGGGCATCGTGATGATCGCTGCCACCAACCGTCCAGACGTGTTGGATCCGGCACTGCTTCGTCCCGGCCGTTTCGACCGCCAGGTCGTGGTTCCGCTCCCCGAACATGGTGAGCGCCTTGCAATCTTGCGGGTTCATGCCAAGTCCAAGCGCATCAGCCCAGATGTGGATCTCTCCATCGTTGCGCGTGGAACGCCGGGTATGAGCGGTGCCGAGTTGGCCAACCTTGTCAACGAAGCAGCGCTTTATGCGGTTCGCCGCGGCGCCGAGATGATCACCAAAGAAGACTTCGAGTACGCCCGGGACAGGGTCTTGATGGGTCAAAGACGCGAGTCCATGGCCCTCTCGGACAAGGAAAAAGAACTCACCGCATACCACGAAGCCGGACACGCTGTGTGCGCAACAGTGCTTTCCGAGGCGGATCCGGTTCACAAGGTCACCATCTTGCCCATGGGCATGGCACTGGGCGTTACCCAGCAACTCCCATCCGAGGACCGCCACTCCTACAACCAGGACTATTTGGAGCAATCCATCGTTGTCGCAATGGGTGGACGTATCGCAGAGAAGCTGGTCTTCGGTGTCGTGTCCACCGGAGCAAACAATGACCTTGTCGTTTCCACAGAACGAGCCCGCAAAATGGTTCGGGAATGGGGCATGAGTGAGCGCATTGGCCCAATGGCATGGGGTTCACAAGGCCAGGTGTTCCTCGGAGAGGACCTCATGGGCAACGCCCGTGACTACTCCGACGAGACTGCCCGCGTCATTGACCAAGAAGTAGAACTCATTCTGCGAGCTTGCGAGAAGCGATGCGAAGAACTTCTGATCGAGCACCGGAACGGCCTTGATCTCGTTGCACGCAGCCTTCTTGAGCACGAAACGATCGATGGAGCAGAGGTGCAACGCCTCTGCGATCTCGGTTCATCATCTGCGCCGACCTCCAACCAGCCAGAACCAGTCCCATCTGACAGCTAGTCCACGGACTGGTATTTCCATGGACCGGAAATTGCAGTCACACGTTCTGTGGTTTCAACCGCAGATCTCGGTATCGCAACCGGCTGGGACAGAGCCCGGTTCTCTCATCTCCGCTACCGCGGACCACAGGTCTGCTGCGGTGGTTGGACCGATGAAGTTGTGCTTCACCGCTCCGACCTGATCCACCAGAAGGATCATCGGGACTGCATCTATTCCGTATCGGTCGTGAAGGTCCTTACGCTCGATCGAATCGATTCGTTGTACCCCAACAGCGCCCGACTCAAGTACCGATGCCTTCTCCCAAACGTCTTGGCATGCCATGCAGGTGGAAGACGTGAAGGCGAGTACCGCAAATGGGGCCTCAGCTCTAGCGAAGTCGTTCCTGTCCACGAGGGTAGGCACATGCCACTGCGGGCCCCTTTCGGGCTCCACGGTCGTGCGACGATTGACGACCACTGAGATTCCTACCGCAACCGCGGCACAGACCAACACCAAGATGACGGGCAACACCTCTCCAGTGTGGTCCGCGGTGCCTCAGGTTCCACATTTCCGTGGAAAGCAGGCTGCGGCTATCAGCTCACCGGACCAAAAGCCGCAATGGTTTCAGGAAAGGCGAATGCTGGGGACAACGAGATGCCAAGCCCTGATCTCTGTACCTGAGATGAGGAGACCACCACTGGGTGAGATGCCTCAACTATTACCGTGGCGCCTTCGCCTGCACCTTCTAGATCAAGCACCCGGCGGTCATTGGCATTGAGTTTGGTTGCAGCGCCGGTGAGTTCTCTTCGGTTGTTCTTCTCTAGAACAAACACCTTAATCTGCGCATCAGACGGACCCGGATTTGCCACTTGAACAGAACCTCCCGAGGACTGTGTGGCGCCGCCCTGCACGACCAACCAGTTGCGTGCCCCCACTGGGCTGGCCAACTGGGTAGCAACTCCAACCTGTTCTGAGGGGGTACCGTAGACACTTACTCGTTCAACCACCACCGGCTGCGAGTCCAAGGAGCGAACGTCTATCCAAACGTCTGAGTCGGGTTCAAGGTCTTCTACCGTGTTCAGGTCAACCATTACGTGTTGACGAGGCCGGATGGATAGCTCCAGCGGAGCTATGTCGGAAAAGCGCTGCGGATCTTGGTAGCCCAAGACCACATCCACTTCAGCTACCTTGCTACCTGGGTTGTACACCGCTATTTGGGATCTGACGCCCTCGCTGATGCGAGAGCCGGTCAGCACCCATCTCTGAGCCCGAACGGGTGACGCCGGAGCTGACACAAGGCCCTTCGGAGCGGGGGTCACCACCTCGCCGGCACCATTGGAGGTCGTGATCTGTGGCCCTGTGCCGTCGTAGGTCTGGAC
>JAGQSI010000333.1 GCA_020439605.1 Acidimicrobiales bacterium
ATCTGCTCGGCGTCACCAGTCTTGACATACCACTCCCATGGGGCGCCATCAGGATCGTTGACCCAGGTCTCGGTCTTGAGGGCGTAGCAACACGTCGTGTCATCGACACCAGTGGTTGCGAGTCCGTCGGCCGAGAGGCGACCCTCCGCAGCAACAACCTCCTCAGCAGTTTCGACCTCAACTCCGAGGTGATTGAGCGTGCCGCCACCCTCGCCTTCGATCAGCACAAGCTTGAGTGGTGGAGATTCGATGGCGAAGTTGGCGTAGCCGGGCTTGCGCTTGTTCACCTCGGTGTTGAAGAGCTTCGAGTAGAAGGCAACTGCCTCGTCAATATTGGAGACGTTGAGAGCGAGTTGGACACGTGACATGGAGATCCTCTTGATAGATTCATGATTGTCGATATGTTGACTCTAGCAATACATCGACAGATGTCAATATGATTTACGAGGATCCTTGATGAGCACGGCACCGAGCACCGACAACACCGACTCCGCTGTGTGCTGCACTCCCCTGTCCGGAGCGCCACTCGCCGAGACCGATGCTGTCGCGCTCGCCAACACCTACGCCTCGCTCGCAGACCCGGTGAGGCTGCGCTTGCTGAGCATGATCGCCGCTGCCGGGGAAATCTGCTCATGCGACCTGACCGAACCGCTCGCCAAGAGTCAGCCAACGGTCAGCCACCACACCAAGATCCTCGCCGACGCCGGGCTGATCTCAGGCGAGAAGCGAGGCCGCTGGGTCTACTGGCATGTCGAGCCCAGCCACACCGAGTTCGTCCAGCAGGTGCTCACCGCCTCGACGTCTCCAACACCGCCGGGCTGATCCAACGCACTTACCCGCACAACGCCCAGGGGAGGCCGTAGTGGTGGCAGACCCGGCTGACCTGGCTGACGTGGATAGCACCGATGCAAGCCCGATATCGCGCCACGAAGGCCTAGAAACAGCAAACGGTTGACTCGGTCCAAGCATCGTTGAGCGAAACATGCCAACCTGATGAGCGTGAGGTTTAGAAAAGAGAAGGCGGCTGCCGCTTCACCTGTCGGTGGATGGTGTGCTCAAGGTTGGGAACCGGTTCGCGATGCGTTTGCACGCAACTTTGCCGAAGAAGGCGAGGTTGGTGCTGCGATAAACGTGATCCACAAGGGCAACGTGGTGGTGGACCTTCATCACGGTTGGGCAGATGAAGCACACACCAAGGAGTGGGACCCGAACACGTTGGTCAACTTCTACTCGGTGGGCAAAGGTTTGTTGAGCACGCTTGTGCTCAAGCTCATCGACGAGGGGAAGCTCTCCCTCTCCCAACCCATCTCAGACGTGTGGCCAGAGTTTGCCCAAAGCGGCAAAGCCACCGCCACCATCGAACACGCTCTGACCCACCGCACCGGTGTGCCAGCGATCCGTGAGGTACTCACCAACGAGGATCTCTTTGACTGGTCCAAGATGACCTCGGCCATCGCCGAGTCAAAGCCATGGTCACGTCCCGGCAGCCGCTTCGCCTATCACAGCAATACGTTTGGCCACATCGCCGGCGAGATCGTTCACCGTGTCACCAACAAAATGCCCGGTGACTATCTCCACGAGGTGGCCCTGGACCTCGAGGCAGACGTCTGGTTCGGTGTTCCCGAGACTCAGCAGCACCGTTGTGCCGATGTGATCTGGGCACCCTCGGAACAGATTCCTGCCCTCGATAGTTTCGATGGTCTAGACGGTGACGTGTTGTTGAACGCCATGGCTCAACTGAATCCGCCGGGCTACTCCTCGATCGGCCTGGTCAACACACCGCAGTGGCGTTCGTTACCGCTGGGCTCCACCTCCGGTCATGGAAGCGCCCGTGGTGTGGCCAAGTTCTACGCCGGCCTGCTCGAGCCAGGACGGGTTGTGAGCGCTCCCCTCTTGCAACAAGCAGGACATCCTCAGATCACCGCTGTGTGTCCAATACTCGGCGAACAAACCACGTTTGGGCTTGGATTCCAACCCACCACCAAGCGACGCCCCCTAGGGCCAAACCCGAACTCGTTCGGCCATTTCGGCAGCGGTGGAGCACTCGGGTTTGCAGACCCGGATGCCGGGATTGCCTTTGGTTACGTCATGAATCACGTGGTTCCCCGCTGGCAGAGCACCCGCAACAGGGCACTAATAGACGCCACCTACGCTTCTTTGCGCTAGCGCTCCCCTAGCCAGGTGTGCCAGCGAGCCAGCTGCGCCAGCCAGCCGTGCTCTAGCTAGGACGTACATACCCCGCCGGCCCGGGAATAGTTGACATCTCAACTATGTTGTATAGAGCAGTAACGCACCACTGCCAAGGAGCAGCCACAATGTCTGTCGATCAAGCACTCACCCAGACTCT
>JAGQSI010000334.1 GCA_020439605.1 Acidimicrobiales bacterium
ATGTTCTTTATTGGGTGGGCGGGGACGTCTGCCGGAGAATTCAGACTGGATGTATTCCCCTAGCGGGTGATCCAAGCGTCTGGGTCATCGGCTATCAGGTCAACTGAGGCGGGAAGGTTGCCAGCAGCAAGATCGGCGAGAGTAACCGTCTCCAGGACAGCTCTGAGGTTGGCCCTGACCGCTATCCAGGTGCGTTGTAGGGCGACCATTTCTTCGGGATAGTCCAAAGCATCGGGCCGTTCGCCCCGCACATCGGCGAGTGGACCCTCCACGGCGCGGATGATGTCGGCGACGCTGATCTCGCCAGGATCTCTCTGCAACCAGTAGCCGCCGTCTGCACCTCGGGCACTGCCCATGATGTTGGCCCGTTTGAGATCAGCGAGGATGTGCTCGAGGAACTTGGAAGGGATGTCCTGAGACTTGGCCACGGTGTGCCTGGCTACAGGCACAGGGCGAGAGCCATCGTCGGGATAGTGGCGGGCAAGTTCGATGGCAGCTCGAACCGCATAATCAACCTTCGCGGTGATGCGCATCTCTAGTCAGCTCGTCTCGGCCAGAACTTGGTGCTCAACTTGTTTCGCCGTCGTCGTCGAAACGTTTCCAGCCGGCGTCCGTGATGGAACGTGACTCGAAGAAGATGCAGAACTCGGGACAAGCGAATGGGGCTTTTTCGTTGGCGTCCACTCGACAGCGCTGCACCAGCTCTCCAGACGAGGTGGTACGCGTCGAGTAGTGACGGCAGTCTTGTCGCACAGCCATGGGCCTATTCTCGCATCCCTGCACCGGGGTATGGCGAACCCACCGACTGCGGGTCGGTAGTCTGCACTGCGATGGCTGAGCGGCTTGTGGTGATTGGTGGCGACGCAGCGGGTATGTCTGCGGCAACCAATGCTCGTAGGGGAAGAACCGATCTTGAGATCGTGGTTCTCGAAAAAGGGCCGGATACTTCATATGCGGCATGCGGTATTCCATACGTGCTCAGCGGTGCAGTGTCCGGTGTTGACGAACTCATTGCAAGAACTCCCCAGCAGTTCCGGGACCGCTTCCGTGTGGACGTGAGAACACGCCACGAAGTGGTCGGTCTAGATCTAGATGCGCGTCGCGTCGAGGTACGAGCACTGGACCAGCACCGCACCTTGCATCTCGGGTTCGACCAGTTGCACATAGCCACCGGCGCCAGGCCGGTTCGTCCAGACGTGCCCGGCGTGGATGGTCCGGGAATCCATGGGATCCAGAACCTCGAAGACACACGTTCGTTGATGGCATCCATCGATGGACAGAACGTTCGCAACGTGGTGATCGTCGGCGCCGGCTACGTAGGTCTCGAAATGGCCGAGGCATTCATCGAACGCAACGCCAAGGTGACCATGGTGGACTCTGGTGCCCAACCCATGAAGTCACTGGACCCAGACATGGGTCAGCTCGTCGCCAAGGCAGCCAACACCTATGGCATCGATGTTCAGTGCGGGGTCAAGGTCACAGGTTTCTCACCCGGACAGGTGCATACCTCGGATGGAGATCTCCGTGCAGACCTTGTGATTCTTGGAGCCGGGGTGGTGCCCAACTCCGAGATCGCAACTTCAGTTGGCCTCAAAGCCGGTGAACGCGGGTCCATTGCTGTTGACCCACGCCAGAGAACCAGCCATGAGGGCATCTATGCCGCGGGAGACTGTGCTGATGTGTTTCACAGGGTGAGCGGCCAAAGAGTTCATCTTGCTCTTGGAACCGTTGCCAACAAGACCGGTGCTGTTGCAGGTCGAAACATCGGTGGCGGATATTCACGGTTCCCCGGTGTGGTGGGCACCGCGATCACACGTGTATGTCAGATCGAAATCGCCAGAACCGGTCTCAACATGGCCGAGGCCAACGCGGCAGGCATCGAGTTCAACGTCGGAACTGTGGATTCCACCTCACGCGCCGGCTATTTCCCCGGTTCTGAACCGGTTAGGGCAAAGATCCTCATCGAGCGCGGCACACAACGCCTTATTGGTGGCCAGATCGTCGGCGGTGATCGTTCAGGCAAACGAATCGACACTCTCGCCACCGCCATAACTGCTGGGATGACGGCCACTGACCTGTTGGATCTGGACCTGGGTTACACCCCATCGGTCACGCCGATCTGGGATGCGTTCCAACTAGCGGCCCGAGAGGCTCTTCGTTTCCAGAGATAGCTAATAACGCGAACGTGCCCCGAGCCGAAGCCCGGGGCACGTCCTAGGACCGGGTTTGGATTTCAACCCAGGTGAATTGCTCTAGACAGCGTCGCTGCCTTGTTCGCCTGTGCGGATCCGCTCCAAGCGGTCCACGTCGGT
>JAGQSI010000335.1 GCA_020439605.1 Acidimicrobiales bacterium
GACCATCTTCTTGGCTGTGCACCAAATGGAATGGATCAACCAGAACGGCGGCATGTTGTTCTCCGCTGGTCGCAGCGAGGCCAACGCCAAGGTCATCTACGACTGGGCCGAAGCCAGCGATTATGCAACTCCGTTCGTGTCGGATCCAGCTATCCGCTCCAACGTGGTTGCCACCATCGACCTGAGCGACGATGTGGAGGCCACAACAGTGTCGGCCATTCTTCGCAAGAACAACATCGTGGACACCGACAGCTACCGCAAGCTGGGCCGCAACCAGCTCCGGGTCGCACTGTTCCCAGCAATCGATGTGGCCGACGTTCAACAACTCACCCGCTGCATCGACTACGTGGTCAACGAACTGCGCTCCGCCTGAACAACGCTTGAGGCCCGAGACCTGGGGTCCGGCTTCAAGAGCCAGACCTCAGGTCCCAAACCAGTCGCAACCAAGCCCTGTACCGGACTTGGCCAGAACTCGTACCGTCCTTTTCTATGCCTTGGCAGCGGCAAATCCGCGGTCGAGGTCTGCGATGATGTCGTCGATGGACTCCAGTCCAACAGACAAGCGCACCAGACCAGGATCAACACCGGCGTCAAGCTGCTCATCGAGGCTTAGCTGACTGTGAGTGGTGGAAGCTGGGTGAATTGCCAGTGAACGAACATCACCAATGTTGGCTACATGGCTGTGCAGGGTGAGGCCCTCCACGAACTTCGCTCCAGCTTCCTTTCCTCCGCTGATCACGAACGCCGGCACAGAGCCATAGCCCTTGGCACCTCCAAGCTCTGTGGCGAGGTCATGCCATTTCGAGGTGGCTAGGCCTGCAAACTGCACCCGCTCGACCTGAGGATGCTCAAAGAGGTAGTGCGCTACTGCCTTGGCGTTTGCGCTGTGTCGTTCCATACGCAAGCTGAGAGTTTCCACGCCCTGGAGCAACAAGAAGGAGTTGAACGGGCTAACGGCAGCACCAAGATCGCGCAGTAGCTGCACCCGGGCCTTGATCACATAGGAACCAGGGCCAAGCGCTGGCCAGTACTGCAATCCGTGATAGCTCGGGTCCGCCTCGGTGAAGCCGGGGAACTTGTCGTTCTGCGAGAAATCGAAGGTCCCACCGTCGATGATCACGCCGCCGATGGAGTTGCCGTGGCCGCCAATGAACTTGGTTGCGGAATGAATCACGATGTCCGCGCCGTGCTCTAGCGGGCGGATCAACCACGGACTCGCAATTGTGTTGTCAATGATGAGCGGTACACCGTTGGCATGGGCCAGATCTGCAATCGCTCGAATATTGAGGAAGTCATTCTTGGGGTTGCCTATGGACTCTCCATAGAAGGCCTTGGTGTTGGGCTGTACAGCAGCCGCCCACGCATCAAGGTCATCGGGATCATTCACAAAGGTGACGTCGATGCCAATCTTGGGGAAGGTGTAGTGGAACAAGTTATAGGTGCCGCCATAGAGCGATGCACTAGCAACTATGTGGCTACCAGCTTCCGCCAGGTTGAGAATGCTCAGGGTTTCAGCCGACTGTCCCGAGGCAACCGCTAGCGCTCCGGGCAGGCCAACTGCTGTGTCTGGTGCTCCCTCAAGGGCTGCGAGGCGAGCCTCCAAGACACCAGTAGTGGGGTTCATGAGGCGGGTATAGATGTTGCCGATCTCCGACAGCGCAAAGAGGTTGGCAGCATGTTCGGCATTGCGGAACTGATAGCTAGTCGTCTGATAGATCGGCACGGCCCGGGCCCCAGTAGTTGGGTCTGGTTCTTGGCCAGCGTGAATCTGCTTGGTTTCGAATCCCCAATTTTCAGTCATGGACTCCACCATACAACCTAATCCCGACTAAACAAGTCAGGATTTAGGATTATTGGTGCCTCAATGCGCTGATGGCATCAGCGGCTCGTCGGTCATGCCTGTATCTACAGATATCCCTGCCTTGTCAGGTTCGTAGACTTGGCAAAGCGATACGACCAGTACGTTGCAGGTCGTTCAACCCGTAGGGGCGAAGCATTTCCTCAAAGTCGTCCACCTTTGCCGGGTGGCCCTCAAGCGAAACCGTCAAGGCTTCGTTATTGACCGCGAGAACCTTACCCTCAAAAATTCTGACAAGTTCCGAGATCTCGGGGCGCTTGACCACCGGACATTGCACTGTTGCGATCAGCAACTCGCGCTCAACCGAGGTAGACGGGGCCAACTCAGTGATCTTGATCACGTTGATCAGCTTGTTGAGTTGCTTGACGATCTGTTCTAGCGGCGCCGAATCTACGTCCACCACAACAGTGAGACGGCTGAAACGATCATCCTCGGTAGGAGCCACAGCCAACG
>JAGQSI010000336.1 GCA_020439605.1 Acidimicrobiales bacterium
GTGGTGGTCTCGTCCAAGCGATAACGGCACGATCGCGCAGGCGGCACCTCGACAAGCTCGACGGACTGCTTATCGAATATGGATTCGACATCAGCCTTGGTCAACAGCCTGCACGGGTCGTCTTCGACGGCCTTCCACGCCCGCGAAGCCGGGGGCCTAGCGAGCGAGGTGGTTGAAGAGGTAGGGGACTTATCGGAGGAGTTGTTACTGCACGCCGCCACCATGGCCGAAGCCATGAGCAGGCAAGCCGCCTTTCTACGAGTTTTCACGGAACCCAGAAAGAGCCGAGAATCTGATAGAAGTTTGCCTCTTGCAAGCTACCGAGCGACCCAGCAGTAGGCGGAGTTGAAGTCCAAGGGTTGGGGCACCATTTTCCACTCTTACCGCTGGTCTCGTTGCACGGCGCGCCTTCAATAACCCAGAACCCTGAACCCAAGCCTGGCAGTGTGTAGTCGTAATCACGACGCACCCCATCGTCGGCATTGAAGTTGCCGTATACGTAGCTCCCGGTTCCATCTCGGGTCTCACAAGGGAAACCAGATGGATAGGTCCGATTTGATGACCCGCAGTCCAACATTACGGTTTGGCCTGAAGGTACATCGATTCGCCGAACCCTGATCTTCATTGAATCGCAGTAGTCAGGATCTCCGCCGTCGTTGTCATCACAGGCGTAGTTGAGATTGATAGAGGAACTCCCACCTATAGACGGAGCTCCGCTCCCGTAGTCAGGAGTTACGTTGCCACCGTCTGAGGTTGAATAAACCAGTGGCAAGTCCTCGCGTCCACCCACGTCCCATTCCGCTGCTGCGAAGTAGTCATGTCCCTTTGCTGCGGTATCACCTCCGGTAACGCTAAAGGTGAGGCTCGCATACTTTCCATTGGCCCCGATGCCTGAACCTGGAATTCCAGCCCAGTTGCCATCACCCGGCTTCACGTTCACCCATACATAGGTAGTAGTGAAGGCAGAGTTCGAGGTGTCTTGTTTCCAAATCGTGGGCGACGTGACGGTACCTGAAGAACCCTGCAAGTCGTAGGCGAAGCTCGTGACGGTGAGGCCGGGATCATGCTTGACAACTGCCATGCCACGGAACCTGTTGGTGTTTGCATTTTGCCCACCGTTTTGAACCACGATGGTCTTCGTACCTTCAAAGCTCTCAACCGTTGGAGCGAAGCGGCGCAGCTTTATGCTCACTGCATCGGACGGCGCACTCTGATAGCCAGCAATGTTCACGGCTACAATCCTGCAACTGACTGTGTCGTTTGGCGTCAAGCCAGCAACGGTCCTGGTACCGGTTCCTTGAGTACTCGACTGGCCAGCACAAGTGGCGATGTATGTGAGCGCAGTATTGGAACCACCTGAGGCCTGATTGGCTCCCGGGGTCACGTTGACCTGATTGACCACTCCAGTAGGACCAACCGCTACGGTCGGAGTAAGAGGCTTGGCCGGCGCCACATATACCTCAACGTTTGCCGAAGAGGGTGTGCCAGCAATCCCGACTGTCCCAGACACACCGGCCACTGTTCTTTGAAGAACGTTGGTGGGAGTAGAGGTACAGGTTGAGATCCCGGCCGGCATATTGGTGAGCGTCAGTGGGTTGGTACCGGTGATTGAACCTGACCTGGAGACAGCCCCGTTTACGCAGACCACAGACCACTGAGTTGCACTATTGCCAGTACCAGGAGTTGTGTCCGAGGTAACAACTATGGATCCGGCCGCTGAGCCGCGCACCACAGATGGCGTGGCAGCAACTGGAACCGGACCGGGTTGGGCTGTGTAGGCAATGGTCTGTGCTGAGCAGCCAACCGAGTTGCAGGCCTGAACCTTGAATCCTGCAACCCCGAAGTTGGTGAGCGGTGTAGCAGGCGAGGTATCACCTGGCACCCAGGTAAAGGTGGTGTTACCAGAAACCGCTGCTGGGATATCACGAATGATCTCCCCGCCGGATCCTTGGTAGGCAACCTTGTAGCTGGTGATCGCAGTTCCACCGGAATCTGTGCCGGGAGCAATCGTGAATGTGAGTTGCTGAGAAACACCAGTTGGCTGGATAGATACCACTGCGGCTGGCGCGGCTGGCGAAGCCAACGGCGTGACCGTCATTGGGTCAGATGCTGGACCCCATCCAGACTCGTTCTGTACCTCAACTACAACGTTGTAGGCCTGCCCGTTCACCAGCGAAGCAGACGGAGTGCCCAGCGTGGTATCTAGTGGCCCAACCGCTGAGTTGGGTGAGCCGGGGCTCGGATGGTTGAAAGCGAAGGTCCGATCGGTGCAGGAACCTGAAGGAACCACACAAGTAGCAGTTACTCGG
>JAGQSI010000337.1 GCA_020439605.1 Acidimicrobiales bacterium
TGACTTCCTCGGCATTCAGACCTACAGCCGTACCCGCATGGGTGCTCACGGGGCGCTTGGCTCAGAGGAAGGCGTGGAATCGCTGATCATGGGATACGAGTACTGGCCGCAGTCGCTGGAGGCAACGTTGCGCCGGGCCTGGGACCACACCGGCGGGCGTGTCCCTCTGCTCGTTACCGAGAACGGGATCGGCACCAACGACGACGAACAGCGGATTCGTTATGTGCGCGAAGCCCTAGAGGGCGTATTGCGAGCTCTCGCCGACGGCATCGATGTGCGCGGCTACACCTATTGGTCATTGCTGGATAACTTTGAGTGGGCGTTTGGCTATGAGCCGCGTTTCGGCATCGTTGAGGTGGATCGGACCACTTTTGAGCGCACCCCCAAACCCAGTTCGGCGTGGCTCAGCGAGGTGATCGCCTCCAACTCGCTTTGATGAATTACGGCTTAAGTCGGTGGGGACCTAGCATGGCAACTTCGTGAAGCACCTCACCCCCAGCGCGTTATTGGCGCACGCGAAATCAGAAGCCGGGCGTCGTGCTATCCGTTACGTGGCCACATCAGGAATCGGTGTTGTTGGCACGCAGGTACTGCTCTTCTTGTTTCTGCACGGGTTCCATTGGAAGCCGGTGGTGTCCAATTTCACGGCCGTAACTTTGATGTCCGTGCCGGCGTTCCTGCTCAACAAATATTGGGTATGGGGCAAGCGCGGCCGCGCACACATGCGTCGTGAGGTCTTGCCGTTCTGGTTGTTCACCGTTGCTGGATGGATACTTTCCACTCTTGCGGTGATGTTGGTTGTGAGTGTCACCAAGGACGCGTCCAACCCAGATCTGGTCGATGGCAACAAGTACGCAGTCCAAGCAGCCAACATCGCTGGCTTTGGCATCTTGTGGATCCTCAAATACCTGTTCTTGGACAAGATCATGTTCGGTCCAGAACATCACACTCCATATGACGAAGACATCGAGCTTGAAGCGGCTGGTCTTCCCACAGAGCTAGACGCCTGAACGCCCAAGCAGGATTCATGCCAACCCGATCGATGCCAGACAAGATCCGAGAAGCTGCAGTCGCAGCGCGAGGATTCATGCCCACAAATGAGGGTGATGCCCTTTGGGTGGCGGCCCAGGAGGCGTCTGCTGATGTTCCTGGCCTGGCCTATCTTGAGATCGGTTCGTACTGCGGTAAGTCAACTGTGTGGCTCGGTGCAGCTGCCCAAGCAAATGCCACTGTGTTGTTTGCCTTGGACCACCATCGTGGCTCTGAGGAGAACCAGGCCGGCTGGGAACACCACGACGCAGATCTGGTAGACCCACGTATCGGTCGCCTCGACACCCTTCCCACGTTTCGAGACACCATCTACCATGCTGGGCTTGATGACTCTGTAGTGGCAGTGGTCGGAGATTCCCCAACCGTGGGCCGATTCTGGAAGACCCCGCTGGCGTTCTTGTTCATCGATGGTGGTCACGGCTCAGAACCAGCACATCGCGACTACGAAACGTGGACTCCCCACATCGCCGCAGGTGGGACGTTGTGTATCCACGATGTGTTTCCCGACCCGGCAGATGGTGGAAGACCGCCTTACGAGATCTACCTGCGGGCGTTGGATGACGGCTTTGTGGAACGCCGAGCTGTTGGTTCGCTCAGGGTGCTCACTCGCTGAGTTCGTCGTCGATCTCGAGGATCGGCGGCAGCACTGCATCATGGTTTGCGAACAGCGCTGAGGTTGGGCCCTCGCCCCAAAGAGCATCTGCGCCCAGCACTACTGCTGCTGCGGTATAGGTGCTTTGTTCGTCAGCAGGAAAACGTGAGAGATCCGGATAGACGGTGCCGGTCCAGTAGCGCCCGGAGTCGACCCGATACTGCTGAACCCAACTGAAAAGACGCTCAGCGATGTCACGTTCGCCAACAGCGAGATGGGCCATCACGCATTCACAGGTCTCGGCCACGGTGATCCACGGGCGATCCTTCACGCACCTGACGCCACGATCCTCATCCACGAAGGTGTCGAAACGATCGGCAAGACGTTGGCGGCCGGCCTCACCGACCAACGCACCGCCAAGGACCGGGTAGTACCAGTCCATGGCCCAGCGGTGTTTGGGGGCGAAAGCATCTGCCTCATGGTGACGGATGGTGTAGGCGAGGCGGGCCAGTGAGAGTTCCCAGTCCGGACGTTCATGGCCGAGAAGTTCGGCGAGCGCAACCGCACAGCGCAGCGAATGGCAGATGGACGAGGAGCCGGTGAGTAGTGCGAAGGGCCACGGCGTGCCATCCGCGTGGCGGGCCCAGAGG
>JAGQSI010000338.1 GCA_020439605.1 Acidimicrobiales bacterium
CAGATGTCGTGAGCGAGACAGCCGACGAGACAGTCGATGAGACACCCATCGAGACAGCCAGCGACTCGGTTCCAGCTGCTGACTCGGAGAGTGGATCTTCGCCGGATCCGGTGGAGGCGGTATTCGCGCAACTCAAGGCCCAGCAGGCTCGTCCCGGCAGTCGTGAACCGGTTGGCAACGCCGGCGTCCCGCGTGCCCAGGTCCAGCCAGAGCCAGAGCCCGTCAAGGAACAAGCGGCAGCCACACCGCCCGAGGGCAGTGGATCTCCAGCGCCTGGTGCTGATGATCTCGCCACCTTGGATCGCCGTGACACCGCCACCGACGCGATCGAACGTCAGCTGGCCCGACGGCTGAAGAGAGTGTTGGCCGATGAGCAGAACGAGGCACTGGATCGGTTGCGTCGTTCCAAGGGCGAGCCTGATGCCAATGAGGTTCTGTTGAGTCAGGGAGAGCATCAGGGCCGCTATTTGGAGGCTGCATTGTCTGATCTGGTGGAGGCAGAGCGTGCCGGCGCCGGGTTCTTTGGTGATGCGCCTTCCACTTCAGCGGTGGTTAGCGATGTTGCGGAGCAGTTGGCTGCAGAACTCGTGCGCCAGTTGCGTGGTCGCCTTGAGTCTGCCTTTGTCGATGGTGCCGATGAACAGGAGATCTCAGATCGGATCCGGGCCTGCTATCGCGAGTGGAAAACTCAGCGGATCGCGGATGCTGCCGCCCATCCGGTTCTAGTTGCTTTCAATCGAGGGATTACCCATGCGGCTGCGCCAGGAAGCTCTCATCGTTGGCTGGTAGATGATGGAGGCGCTCCGTGTCCGGACTGCGACGACAATTCTCTTGCTGGAGCAATACCGGTGGGTGAGGAGTTCCCGACCGGTGATTTTTCCCCTCCGGCTCACCCGGGTTGTCGCTGTATTGCCATCCCAACCTGAGCTGATCATCGTCCCAACCTGAGGCTGCGGGCGGAGGGGTTGCTGTTCGCTATTAGGCTCGCCTCCTATGGCTGAGCCCCCAGATTTAGCGCCGCTGGGTCGCGTCCCAAAGCGTAAGTCGTTCTTTGCAGGGCGAGGGCGGGTCGTTCTGATCGCAGCGCTCGTCATTGTGTTTGTCTTGTTGATGAGTCTGCGTGGGATTGCAGCAGCGTTTATGGACTATCTCTGGTTCGACTCGCTTCACCTGTCGGACCTGTGGCGATCAGTGGTGACAACCAAGATTGCTTTGTCGCTCATCGGCGCTGTCGTGTTCTTCGTGTTGTGTTGGGTGAACCTGACGATCACCGAACGACTGGCTCCCGTGTTTCGTCCTGTATCAGGCGACGAGGATTTCATCGAGCGCTATCACGAAGCAATCGGTGGACGGGTGTTGGTGGTACGCGCTGCTGTCTCACTGTTTCTCGCCGTGTTTGTTGGCGCGAGTTTGGGTTCGGTGTGGAACGAATGGGTGCTGTTCAAGAACCCGGTGAGTTTTGGAACCAAGGACGCCACGTTCAACACGGACATCGGCTTCTATGTGTTTCGGCTCCCGTTTATAAGTTCATCGCTGGCTTGGCTGTTTTCGTGTCTGGTTGTGATTCTCATCGCTACGGTGCTGGCCCACATCGTGAACGGTGGCATCAGGTTTCATACTCAACTGGATCGGGTTACTCCCCAGGTCAAGGCACATATTTCTGTTCTGTTGGGAACACTGGCGTTGGTGCAGGGCATCCGTTACTGGGTTGGTCACTACGCGCTCACGTTGTCGAGTCGTGGTTCTGTGGACGGCGCCACCTACACCGAGTTCAACGTGACGCTTCCAGCGATCTACTTGATGATCCTCATAGCGCTGTTTGCATTCGGCCTGTTCATTGCGAACATCTGGCGCCGTGGATGGGTACTGCCCGTGATGGCGGTGAGCCTGTGGGTCCTTGTTTCTGTACTGGCGGGCACCATCGTTCCAGCTGTGGTCGAACGGGTGAGGGTGAACCCGACAAGATCATTGGAGCGTGCCTATATCGCCAACAACATTGCTGCTACCCGTGCGGCCTACGGGCTTGATGTGGCAGACAACGAGTGGGACTGGACCAACCCGCTAACAGCATCCGATCTCGCCGACCACACCGCAACCATGGACAACGTTCGGCTGTGGGATCCCACGTTGATCCAGCGCAGTTTTGCTGCCGAGCAAGCGCGCAAGCCGTTCTACGCCATTGGTGATGTTGATGTCGATCGGTACATGGTGGATGGTGAACTTCGACAAGTGATGCTCGCCGCAAGGGATCTGAACCCCAGTGGTATTGAACGTCCCAACTGGGAAGCCAC
>JAGQSI010000033.1 GCA_020439605.1 Acidimicrobiales bacterium
CCAGTTAGATGTCCAAACGGCCAAGAGCGGTTCCATCAAGTAGTACCGCTAGGGCTGGCGCTTTTTCCTGTGTTATCCCCTCGACACCATGACGGTCTAAGCACTGAGCGATCGTGAATCAATCGACCCTGAGGTCAGATGACATGTGGCGAGATGCGTCCTTCCCGGCGCTCACGCTCGATCTCAGCGAGAAACGCAAGAACCTTTGCCTTTGAGTCGAGCCGGACACCATCAGAAGTGATCGACACGTCGTCAGAGATCGGAGGCGGCAGTTCGCGACTCATCTCAATGATCTCCTCACGAGAGAGGCGAGTCGGCACAGCCATAGGCCAAAATGTACTACCAGACGAGAGGTTGCCGACCTCGTAGCCCTCGTCATCAATCGCCACGTTTGTCAACAGTTTCTCTGCAGCATTGAACACCGATTTGTCGTCAGGCATCTGCCTTCACGAATCGAACCGACACACATATCTGAGATCTATGATTAGCCGGAGCGGATCGGTGGAGAGTTCCACGAACTCGCGGTGGCATTCGTCGAGACCGGCCCACGAGCAGCCCGAATAGGCTCGATGTCGTGCCAGAGCTTGAGAAGTCCGCCCAGCAGGTCGTCTATGAGGTCAAGACCCTCTTCGGTCAGGTCGAAGCCCTCTACTCCGGGGTCTTCGCTCGCAGACATCCTGTGCACCTAGCGCTCGTCGAAGCATCGCTCGTGCACCTTCGCCTTCTCGATGAGTTCTGTTTTCGTCAACAGACCACTCAGAAGCATCTAGATGTATTCGCCCGTCAGTACCTGCCAACCTGGACATCAGACGGGTTCTTGGATGCTGAGACTCGGAGCGCGATCAACGCGCAGGTTCAGCACCTTCCTGAGCGCCGCGTGGCGGGCTATCAGTGGCCATTCGGCGACCTAGTGCGCTCTTGCTCGAATGAATTGATGCGGTTTATCGACGAACTCCACGTCGTCAGCCCAGACCGAGCAGCGTGGTTTTCGCCATGCGTTGAGGCAGTCGCTTGGATCGAGCGACGCCTCGAGGAGGACCTGGATCCCGAAGGGAGCTAACGCCGACCCATCAGCTTGACCTAGCTACGACCCGAATCGAGCTGTGTGTATTTGTTGTCGCTCAGCGCACAAGAACACACACAGCTCGGGGCTAGGTGGCCAGCACCCCGCCAGGAACAGCCCCACCGCCAGCTACCCCGTTATGTGCGAGGCGTATTCGGCGCTATCGAGAACCTCGGTCAACAACGTGGCGTGAGGGGTACCTGCCTTTTGGCGAACAACCCAAGCGTCGCTTTGGGCGGTGGTTGGCGCACGACCCAACAAGAACACGTAGGCAACAGCCACATCAGTGTTTTCGGCCTGCTTGTTCTTGTACTCGTTGGATTCCGAGAACCCTACCATCACCTGACCACGGGTCTTCTTCTTCGAATCAAGCTGCGAGGTCCAGAAGTTCACGCCACCACTATCGGCGGCACGACCCATCACATCGGTGTAGATCAAAGTTGCGAACTGGCGGTTAGTCAGTGATCCATACCGGGTCTTGAACTCATTCGATCCAGCGAAATAGTCCGCCATTCGATACAGGCTCCACGCTCCCGTACGACGTCGAGCCACCCAGAACTTCAGACCTCCAGCATCGGGGATTCGACCCATGAACGCCCGATACAACCGCGCCCCGGGATCAACGCTTTGTGTGTTGTCAGTCCCACGTCGCAACGCATCAACCAAGTCACCCTTGGACTTGGTTTCGGTTATCAACTGAGACATCCACGAAGACATCGACGAAGCAGACGGCTCTTGTGCCGCCACATCCATGAACTGGCGCCTGATCAGCGCAGACCAAGACCCAAAGGGCGCATACGGAGCTAGCGGCGCCGTCGGTTTAACTGCATTGGATGCTGCCGACAATGCGCCGATACCCGCATCGTTAACTGCAGCTACCTTGAAGGTATAGGTGACACCACTGGACAAATCTGTCAAGACCTGTTGGGTAGCCGTTGGAGCGAAGGTCTCCACGTACTGCTCAGCCCCACCAACCAGCACTGAAACCTCATAGGCTGTGATTGGCGATCCACCGTTGTTCGACGGGGCATTCCATTTGACCGTTGCGGACTCAACTCCAGCGGTTGCGCTCACCCCGGTAGGAGCGCCAGGTGGCACGGGTGGCACCTTCGCCGGATCAGTGGCCGGGCTCTGGGTACCCGTTCCCAATGCGTTCTTTGCTGCAACCTTGAAGGTGTAGGTGGTACCGGGGATCAGGCCTGGAAAGGCTTCGTAGGTCGGTTCTGTCATCTGAACCGCTGGCTTGGCCACGCCGCCCACATAGGGCGTGACCACGTAACTGGTGATCGGTGAACCACCATCTGAGCTTGGAGGGTCCC
The DNA here is from genome assembly GCA_020439605.1 of Acidimicrobiales bacterium. GTDB lineage: Bacteria > Actinomycetota > Acidimicrobiia > Acidimicrobiales > Iamiaceae > Aquihabitans. Next base: position 2,383 of record JAGQSI010000033.1, read on the forward strand.
ACGACACCATGAGTCCGCCATCACCGGAAGCGTTCACCGCGACATGGTCAGGGATACCCGGCGCGGTGAATCCTGCGGTTGGAGTGACGATCACCGGGGCTGACGGGGCGCCCTGAGACACCTCGTTCACAGCCCTCACCTGAATCGTTGTAGGGGTGCCCGTAGTGAGGAAACCAACACTCGCCGGAGAGCCAGTGGTTGTGTTGCTCGAAATGACGTAACCGTCAACGATCGCCTCAACCACATAGCTGTTGACCGGGCTGCCTCCGTCTGCAGTTGGAGCGTTCCAGGACACATTGGCGTACTCATGGCCAGCGGTGACAGCTACTCCGGTGGGGGCCTCTGGTCCTCGAACCACTCGGATGGTGTACACGTTTGCGTTTCCGGTGGTTTGCACCCGAAAGCGAGCAGAGCTGCGAGCGTAAGCAGTGTCCCAAACCAGTATTTCGTCGTTGGGGTACTCTCCGCCGGACGTTTGGAGGATGGTCCCGTCCGAGTCGAAGTCGCTCACCTCCAAGGACCCGTATCTGCTCAAGCTGTCGACCTCAATCTCGTAGCCGGTATCCAGATGAACCGGGAACGTGAAGAAGTCAGGGTCACCGGGACAGGCCACTGCGTTGTAGGTCACCCCAACCTGGAGAGTCTTAGCGGTGCCAAGCGTGTCGTTGTTCTCAAAGTTGTCGTCGCCCGGGCACAGAGCACTGGTCATCGTGAGGGTGTAGGTGTTGACCACCGATCTGGTCTTGCCGGCAATCTCGGCCACGTAGACACCGGACTTGGTTGCGGTGTGGTTGATGGTTTCGTTGTTGCTCGTTGAACCAGAGGTGCCAACCGTTGCCCCGGTTGGATCGAAAAGGGTCAGATCCAAGTCTCCGTTGGCATGGGTGAAGTTGAGCCCCAGCGAGATCGGCTGGCCGGCTTTGACCGGCAACCCCACGTAATCCACATCACCACGACATATCCGCCCCGCCAACGCCTGACCCGAGGTGGCAACGCGAGCCTCGTCCAGAGAATCGGGTTCAACAGTGTCCAAAGCGGTGCACAACGGCTGGTTGGACGCCGAAATGAAATATGTCCCAACTGTCCCATAGGTGGTGTAGCCGGTACTGGCGGTACCTACCGAGGTTGGTTCAACCCGCAGGTAATAGGTGGTGCCGGCCACAACTGAATGTGAGATCGAGGCATCAAGGCCGGACGCGTGGGCCTCATCGATGACCGTGACTGCTGGATCCGCCGTGGCGAGCTGTGAACCAGACGCGGACAACAAAGTGAGTTTGATGTCAAGGTTGGTGGCTGAGCTGGTGGTCTCGGCGGAGAAGGTCCAGGTGCCAGTGGATGTAGCCACGTACTTGAACAGGTCCTTGTCCGACGCAGTGGTGATATTGCCTGCCAGCGAACTCGTCAAAGAACTCGCAGTAGCCGTGACGTTGGTGTGATCGTCGGCGATTGCAACCGCTCCGCGCGATGCCATCACCGCAAAGTCATCCTCCTTGTTGGAAGCATTTACGTATTCACCCTTGCTCCACTGGCTCATCGGCGTCTCGTACGCGACACCCATGATCGGCGCCCATAGACCGCCGTGACCCCCGTAGTACTCCCCGTCGCCGTTGCCGCCGTCATGTTCAAGTCCCAGGGTGTGGCCAACCTCGTGGCTGACCGCTTCCCCGATGTACTTGGGGTTGTCATAGAGACCGTTGGAGAACACCCATGCTGGCTGCAATTTGTCGTGTTCGATACCGATGGAGTTGAACGCGTCGAAATGGGCCACACCGGCGGCGGAGAGGTCCGTCACCTCCGAGGCCTCAGTGTCCGTGATTACCACACGCGTCCCATACGTGAGATCTGACGTTGAGTCTCGACGCAACGCTGCAGTGCCCGGATCCTGTGTGGTTACATCCACGTCCAACGCAGCAAAGTCCTCTGCCACCCGCTGCCAAATGTCTTGGATGTCCGATAGTTCGCTGGCACTGAATGTTGGTTGGCCATCGGTGTCATATGGAACGGCCGCAATGTCGCCGTTCTTCCAATATGTGTTGCTAACCAACTGCCCGTTGAAATCCAGGTAGATCGTGCGCTTGGATCCAGGTCGACTGTGAAGCGAGAACGTCGATGAAAGAGGCACGACCGAATTGGTCTGCGGCACGCCCCCAGCATTGTCATCGGGCCGAGCAGGAAGTGGATCAGCGAAATACACCTGGCCGTTGGGGCGAACCCAAACCGACGAGTCTTTAAGCAGATCCTCGGCCTCTTCGGTGGTGAGCCCATGGGTCTGCGCCACGTCAGCAACCTTTGACGGTTCATCTTTGAGGACATCCACGCCGTTAACCGCGACGCCGATCTGGTCCGAGTCGGGCGTCGATCCAGCAGAGCCGGCAAGCTCACCGGTCGCAGGCCGGGTGGATGGCTGGGCTAATGGCTGGGCGGACGAGCCGGCAGATGGCCAACGGCCGCTGCTGCTATCTGGCACCTCAGAGGTTGCCGTTACCGGTTTGGACGTAGACGGCGCTGCCTCCACCACCGATGGGCACCCGGCCATAGCCGCGAGCAGCGCTGCAACAGCTATGCCCATAGAACCGATCTGACGCCTACCCCGTACACGACCCATCGCGCAGCCTCCCCGCTGTCGAAACCTGTGGGCCATCGTAGGACAACAATCCTTGAGAGGCCACCGTCGTAGGCCCGAACTACGATCGCTGGTCCATGCCCGTTCGTCTTGTGATCTGACCTATGCCGACCGGCAACAGCCAACAAGACCCCGGCCACCGCCAGCTAGGCCATCGCTCAGCTGAGCTCCGCTTAGCAATCCGAGACACCATCGGCGTGGGCTTGGGACTGTTCCCGATCGGGTTGGCCTTCGGGGTACTTGTGGTGCAAAGCGGCTTCGACTGGTGGTGGGCCCCGCTGTTTTCGACGGTTGTCTACGCCGGGTCCATGGAGTTCTTGATGGTTGGTCTCATCACGGCCGCCACACCGTTGACATCCATCGCTGCCACCACGTTTCTCGTGAACAGCCGCCACCTGTTCTACGCGTTGTCCTTCCCTCGACACCGAGTTGAGGGACCTCTCGCCAAGGCCTACGCCACCTATGCCCTAACCGACGAGGCGTACGCGCTCACGGCCACCAAGACCCACGACGAAATGTCGAGCACACGGATCATTGCGATACAAGTGCTTTGTCAGTCCTATTGGGTGAGCGGTGGCATCATCGGAGCTCTGAGTGGGTCGGCACTGCCGTCGAGTCTCAAAGGCTTCGGCTTTGCTCTAGTCGCTCTCTTCGCGGTGCTCGCGGTGGACGCCATTCGCGCAACGGGCGACATCGCATCGCCGGTACTTGGCGTTGGGTGCGCCCTAATCGCCATGAACATCGCACCCAACCAAATGTTGGTCGTAGCGTTGAGTCTCTACGTCGTCGCCACCTTGATCCGCTATCGCAAACGCCGCTTCTCCATCGTCGCGGAGGGGCCAGAGACCGGGATGTGCGATGCCGACTAACGCCGCTATCGCTGTTTCTCTGCTGGTAGCCGGAGCGGTGAGCGTGGCTTTACGGGCGTTGCCATTCCTGGTGATCGAACCGCTGCGCCGGTCCCCCGTGGTTCGCTACCTGGGCACCCATCTCCCTGCAGGGATCATGGTGATCTTGACCATCTATTCGCTAAGCGGGGTTCCGCTGCGCACTTGGCCTAACGCTTTGCCCGAAACGCTTGCCTTGGGCGCCACTATCGGGCTTCACCTGTGGCGACGCAATGCTGTGTTGTCCATCTTGGCCGGTACCGGGCTCTACGTCGTGTTGTCCTCCTGGGTATTCGCGAGCGGCGGCTCCATCGCTTAGGTAACCCCCTAGCAACGAGCGACTCACACCTGACCGGTAGCCTCGTGGGGTGCTCAATGCCGTTCTGTTCGATCTTGATGGGACCATCACCAACCCTGAGGTGGGTATCACCAACTCCTTTCGCTACGCGCTCGAACAGGTTGGCCACCCTGCTGAACCGGACGCTGATCTCCGATGGATCATCGGTCCTTCGATCCTCGAAATCGTTGAGCGCCACGGTCTGCCCGTGTCACTCAAGGACGAGATAGCTGCGATATATCGGGGCCGGCTGCGTGAGATCGGGCTCAGCCAGGCCGTGCTCATTGAGGGCATGGTGGAGGTGATCGATGAACTCCGATCAGAGGGCATCCGCCTCGCTCTAGCCAGCGCCAAGATGATCGACATGGGCGAGACCACTCTTCGCCAATTCGACCTTCTGGACCGCTTTGATGTTGTGGCCGGCACCCTCGCCGACGGCAAGGTACGACCCAAGTCTCTGATCGTGGCCGACGCGCTTGAAGGTCTCGGCAACCCGGATCCCACATCTGTCGCGATGGTGGGTGATCGCCGTCACGACATCGAAGGCGCACGCCACAACGGCCTGCATGCAATTGCGGTGAACTGGGGATTCGCTGAGCCAGGCGAACACGACGCCCTACCGCCGGATCATTTCGTCGATACACCCGAGGAACTTCTCGCCACGTTGATGGGCCTCCCCTCGAAACGGTCGGGACCGTCCGAGCCGTCGGGGGTCTCGTGAGTAGTACCGGTAGCTCATCGTCGGAGCGAACCGCTGTTTTCGTTCATCCCCACCCCGATGACGAGGCGATCTTCTCGGGTGGCGCAATGAGACGCGCCGCCAACGCCGGGTGGCGTGTTGTGTTGGTGTTGGCCACCAGCGGCGAAGAAGGCGAAATGCCTGACTGGGTGATGGTTGACGCTGCCGACCACCGTCGGATGGAAACCGCCGAGGCCGCCGATCACCTAGGTGTGTCAGAACTCCACTACCTCGGCTACCGCGACTCCGGTATGGCTGGCAGCGCTACCAACTCGGCTGGGCGGGCACTGGCAACCTCGGTGGCTGACGCTGCGTCAGATCTGGCGGAACTACTGGACCGGGTCCGTGCAGACGCTGTTATCGGCCAAGATCCCAATGGCACCTACGGTCACCCGGACCATGTGGCAGTTCATCAGGTCGTACGCTCCGCCGCCCATGAGGTCGGAGTTGGCGAACTGCTCGAGGTCACGCTCGACCGGAGTTGGCTGCGTAACCTGCGCCATGACCGTATCGAGCGTGGCTGGTTATCCCCCGATGCATGGGCGCTCGCGAGTATCGAACAGCTCGGCACCGAGCTGTTCGAGTCGATGGTGCACCTCGACGTGACTCCGGAGCTGGCCTTCAAGCAGGCGGCCATGGCCGCTCACGCCAGCCAAGTTCCTGATGCGCAGGACTTCATGGGTATCCCACCGGGCACGTTCCATCTAGTTGTGCGAAACGAGTGGTATCTGCGATCCCAACCCAGCCAGGACCCGGGACTGCTCGAACAGACCCTGCTGGGAACCAACCCTCGCTAGCACCGCTGACAGGTTCGTCAGGATCTTCAGCCGTTCTCTTGGCCAGCAGCTAGGCCAGCCGCCTCTCGCTAGGCCGGTTGGCTGAGCTTCAGATGCTGGTAGAGAAACAACGTCCAGCCCTTGTCCACCTCGGCCTGATGGTGGCGATACAGGTCCAGGGCGTGGCCCGATTCATTCGGGTAGTAGTGGGACATGGTGGCAGTGCCAAAAGACTTGGCCTTGTTCACCGTTGCCACCGAACACGAGTAGAAGACAGCGCCGTCATGGCCTGAGGCAACCATGGCCAAAGGTGCATCCCTGGCGTCCACCCGATCCAGGTCATATTGGCAACCCGACATTGCCAGCACTGCGCCAACCTTGTGCTGAGCAGGGACCGCTCCCCCGTTGGCATTGGCCTGCTGACCCACGTTGACCGCCGAAATAGCTCCGGCCGAACTGCCACCAACTGCGATCCTCGATGTGTCTACCCGTAAGCGCGCCGCGTGCTTTCTGACCCAAGCGACCGAGGCGAGAGCATCATTTCGAGCCGCAGTGATCGCCCTGAAACACCGGGCCCGCTCGGTTGCTTCCTCGCTCGGATTGGAGATGGAGCCGTATTGAACCTCCATGCAGCGATTTCCCGGGTCCAAGCGATACGAGATCGACAACGTCACATATCCCCTTCGTGCCCACTGAGCCGCCACACTGCCCATCGATGAACGGTCACCATCTTTGAATCCGCCGCCGTGTATCCACACGATGACGGGCCGTTTCGCCAGCTTGTCCCCGCTCGGCTGATAGATGTCCGTGTAGAGATCAAGCGGGCTGCCCGAGTTGAGATCCGTTGTGGTCTGGAACCGTTCCGTGGACTTGGTAGTGGCGGAAAAGACCAGGTCCACATAACGCATCGGCTTGGTCTCACAAGCGGACAGAACCGAGACGCAAACACCGACCACCAACGCAGCCGTCGCTACCCGAAACATATTTCTAGGACGCACCAGATACCTCTTGTTCCCAACCATGGAGTTCAGCTACCCGTTCTAGAACATCGTCAAAATGGCGACGGTCTAAAGCGGCACCTTCACGGCGAATGGAATCTGGGTCCACGCGAATCAGCCTCGATGCATCCGCGAAGCTCGGCCGCCTCGCCGAATCCCAGGCCCCGGACCCAACCGGAACCCACTCGTGGGAGTCACGGCGTTGGTCGTGGGACTTGCTCGATAGCCGCACCACCGCAACCTGTGAGCCCTCACGTCCCAACACCAACACTGGACGGTCCTTGCCTTGAGAGGGGTCATCCTCGTAGGGCACCCAGGTCCACACGACTTCACCGGGGTCCGCGTCACCGTCGCGTTCTGGTTCGTAGGAAACCGTGAGGGTTGCGGCGTCCGGGTCCGGTGGTCCACCTAATGGCGATGAGTCGCCCTGGCCTGGTGAGACAGGTGGCTTCGCGGTCTCAGATACTCGGGGGGAACGGCGCAGTGAGCTGCTCACCTTGTCCCTCAATCGTCCCAATGTCACCTTGGCAACCACGCACACACGCTAGGACACAACTGCGAAGCTCAACTGCGAAGCAGTTCGAGTCTCTGCTCGCTACCCTCGGCCAACAGTGCCAGCAGCGCTACCCGTTGACCAGAGCGCAGCAATCGGCAGAGCAGTGATCCGCTCCGACAAGGAGAACGCGGATGGGCCGGTATGGAGGACCACCCCAGCAAGGAAACGCTCGCCTAGCTCATCACGCATCCACTCCATGTGGGAATAATCTGTTCGGGTTGGAGATGCAGTCGCCTTGACCTCAATCGCTATTACCCGATTCCCACCTAGCTCGAGAAGGATGTCCACCTCCCGGCGCCCGTTCTTCTCACGCATGTGGAAGAGACGAGGCCGCGCGGCGCTCGTCGCGATCTCGGGTCGGAGTTGGGCGGCCACGAACGTATCGAGCAGGCGACCAATCAAATCTCCATCCTTGAGCACACCATCTGTGTCAATCCTCAACGCCGCACCCATGAGCGACGGGTCAGCGACGTAGCGCTTTGTGGTCTTAACCAAACGAACAAGACGATTGTTAAACCATGCAGGCACCACGTCGAGAACAAACAGGTCCGACATCAGACGGTCATAGGACTCAGCCGTCCTCCTATCGATGTTGGCTGCCTCATAGATGGTGTTGTTACTGACTATGCCCGCCGAGTTCAACGCAAGGACCTCGAAGTACCGGGAGAGTCTCGCCGGATCCCGACCAGCTACACCAACAGCATCTCTGGTCAGAATCTGTTCGAGGTAACTATCTAGCCAACGTTCACGCCCCCGACCATCGAGTTGGATCGCCGCCTCTGGGTAGCCGCCTCGGAGTGCCATCTCTATGTATTCCGGCAGACTCGGAAATGCCCCGGCTTCGGCCAGGGTAAGAGCGTTGCCGGCTGCAATGACATCGATCGGGTTGGGAGCCGATACTGCTCCCACTAGCTCCCGCTGGGTCAGCGTGTGGATTGGGATTCGCACCAAGCGACCGGTGCCAGGCCAGGTCTGCGCTTCGAGGTCGGCACGGACGCTGCCAGTGAGCAGAAACCTTCCGGGTCTGCGGTCATCGTCGACAGCTCGCTTTACCGCTGCCAACACCCCTGGAACTGCCTGCCACTCATCCAGCAGGATCGGTTCATCCATACGGGCCAGGGCTGCATCAGGATCTGCTTCGAATGCCGCTGCCTCAGCAGGGCGGTCTAGGCGCACGATGCTCGCGACGTGACGACGAGCAGTCGTGGTCTTGCCCGTAGCGCGCGGGCCTACCAACAAGACTGCCGGATGGTCGCGCAGTGCCGCCTCCAATTCTGAATCGACAATCCGCGGTACGTAGGTAGCCACAAGACCAGATTACACAGATGGCCAAGGTTGAATGTCTATTTGGACCGACCTCCAATGTCTATTTGGACCACGTCTCAATGTCGGTCTGGACCGAGCGACCAGCAAGAGACCTAGTGCCTTAGCCTTGCTGGATGCACCTCGATGAACTTCAAGATGCCATCGCCCGCACCTACGGCGAACGCGACCGGGCCAGGGGGACCGCTCCCACAGTGGCCTGGCTTTGCGAGGAACTCGGAGAACTCGCCCAAGCAGTCCGCAAGGGAACCGTGGAACAACAGGTCCACGAACTAGGCGATGTGTTGGCATGGGTGGCGTCATTGGCCCATCAACTCGATCTATCGATGAGCGATGCCGTGGCGCGATATGCCGAAGGATGTCCGCGTTGTAGTGCGCTGCCCTGTGCGTGCCCTGAGGGCCCTTACTCAGGTCGGTCAGGCCGGTCAGACTGACCCGGCTGCGTAAAGCCCAGAATCAGGCCGACAGTTCGGCGGCTAGCAGTTCCGCTATCTGCACGGCGTTGAGTGCAGCACCCTTGCGGAGGTTGTCGCTGGAGAGAAACAGCGCAAGGCCGTTGTCCATGGTTTCATCGGGGCGAATACGCCCGACCAGCGTTGGGTCCGTGCCGGCAGCATCCAATGGCGTCGGCAGATCTGACAGCTCGACTCCCGGTGCATAGGCGAGGATCTGGCGGGCCTGATCTGGCGAAATGGGCCGTTCGAACGAGGCATTGATGGACAACGAGTGACCGGTGAACACCGGTACACGCACACAGGTGCCAGAAACCTTCAAGCCCTCGATGTCGAGGATCTTACGAGTTTCGTTGCGGAGCTTCTTCTCTTCGTCGGTTTCGTCCAGACCGTCTTCGACAATGGCGCCAGCTAGCGGCAACACATTGAACGCAATGGGCTTGGCAAACTTCTGTGGTTCTGGGAACTCAACGGCGCGGCCATCAAAGGTGAGCTCTGCCGCACCGTCCACAACCTTGCGGGCCTGTTCATCGAGCTCTGCCACACCAGCGAGCCCGCCACCGGACACTGCTTGGAACG